>JBFELD010000364.1:0-3220 GCA_041552375.1 Kiloniellaceae bacterium
AACGATGTCGTCGGTGGCGTGCCGGTGGCCGTTACCTACTGTCCGCTCTGCAACGCGGCCATCGTCTTCGACAGAACCGTCGATGGCGCCGTTTTGGAATTCGGGACCACGGGTAAGCTGCGAAAGTCGGACCTGGTCATGTACGACCGACAGACCGAAAGCTGGTGGCAGCAGTTTCTCGGCGAGGCCATCGTCGGCGAGTTGACGGGCAAGAAGCTGCGATTTCTCCCCGCCCGGCTGGAGGCCTGGGAACGCTTCGCCGCGCGCCATCCCGAGGGCCGGGTCCAGGTGCCGAGCAATCCGGGCATGCGGCCCTATGGATCCAATCCCTATGTCGGCTATGACAGCGCGCGCCGGCCCTTCCTCTATGTCGGCGACTATCCTGAGGGGATCGCTCCAATGGCACGCGTGGTGGCGGTCGAGGGCGAGGCCTGGGCGATGGAACTATTGCGGCGCGAAAAGCGGATCGAGCGGGGCGATCTGGTCATCGTCTGGGAGCCGGGCCAGAACTCAGCCCTCGACAGCGAGCGCATCGAGGAAGGCCGCGATGTCGGCAACGTCATCGTTCAACGCCAGAGCGGCGGCGCGCTGGAAGACGTTCCCTACGATGTTACCTTTGCCTTCGTCTTCCACGCTTTCCGACCCGACGGTACGATCCACAAGTAACGGCCGGCCATAGCCGGCAGGAGAAAAGGTCAGGCGGCCCGGCGGGTCGAGGCCTCGGTGATCGCCGCCAGCGCCTGCTCGATCACCTCACGCGGAGAGTTGGAGCGGTGCGCCTGCTCGCTGAGACAGCGGCGCCAAGCCCGGGCGCCCGGCTGACCATTGAACAACCCCAGTATATGGCGAGTCATCGACTTCAAGGGCACCCCCTCGGCCAGTCTCATCTCCGCGTAGGGAATGAAGGCGCGGACCACCTCGTGCCGGCTTGGCGATCCTTCGTCCAGACCGAAGAAACGGCGGTCGACCTCGGCCAGGATGTAAGGGTTCTGGTAAGCGGCACGGCCGAGCATGACACCGTCGACCCGTTGCAGGTGCGCCTCGGCAGCTTCGAGGTCCGCGATACCGCCGTTGAGGATGATCTCGAGGTCCGGGTAGTTCCGCTTCAGGCGGTAGACCCTCGGATAGTCGAGAGGCGGCACCTCCCGGTTCTGCTTGGGGCTAAGACCGCTCAGCCAGGCCTTGCGGGCATGGATGATGAAGGTCTTGCAACCGGCGCCGGCGACCACCTCGACGAAACGACAGAGATGGTCGTAGCTATCAAGGTCATCGATGCCGATGCGGGTCTTGACCGTTACCGGCACGCCGACCGCGCACGCCATGGCCGTAAAGCACGCGGCAACGCGGGCAGGCTCCGCCATCAGCGCGGCCCCGAAGCTGGCTTTCTGGACCCGCGGGCTGGGGCAGCCGACGTTCAGGTTGATCTCGTCGTAGCCGAAAGCCTCGCCTGCTTCGGCGGCGCGAGCCAGGTCGTCCGGCTCGGCCCCACCAAGCTGCAAGGCCACCGGGTGCTCGGCTGGATGAAAGGCGAGAAATCGCTGGCGGTCGCCGTGCACCACAGCACCGACGGGGACCATCTCGCTATAGAGCAGAACCCGCCGGCTGATCAGGCGCAGGAAATAGCGGTCGTGCCGATCCGTCCAATCCATCATCGGCGCGACCGAAAGCTTGCGGTCCAGGGACGTCATGGGCCACTGTCGTCCACACTCGAGAGTATCAGGACGCGCATATTAAGCGTCGCCGTCCCGATGCCGCAAGCCGCACAGGACCGTGAATAGGAACCCGCGATCGGGAATTTCTGCTCGAGGACCCTGACTACTGCGACTGCTGTCCGGCCTCGTAGCCGTCTTGGAAGGCTTCTTCCTTATCCTTCTCGACCCTGTCCACCATCAGGCCGCCAACCAGGCCGACGCCCGCGCCGATGGCAGCGCCAGTCAGCGTGCTGCCCGCAATCGCGCCGATCACGGCACCACCGGCGGCGCCGATGCCAGCGCCCGAGCCCGCTCGCTGCTCCGTATCGCTCATGCCCGCACAACCGCTCACCGCCAGCGGTGCCGCGACCGCCGTCACCAGAATGATGCGTCTCATCCTATCCGTCCTATTTCTCGTCTCGGGATCATTCATCGCAGGGGTAGGTCTCGGACGCCCACTGCAGGACACCGTCCACCGCTTCCTTGGCGTCGTGCTCGGGATGCGCTCTCGACCAATCGACCAGCATGGCGATGGCTTGATCGCGGGTCGGGCGCTCATCGTCCTCGATGCAATAGACACTGCCTTCCAAGGCCCTGCCCATCACGATGTTGAAATGGACCAGCCCCGTCACATAACCATGACACATGTGAATAGCGGCAACCGAATGGGGGTCACCCTCCCGCACGCCGCACAGCGCGATCAGATCGCGCGTCGTATCGAGACGGAAATTCTCTTCCGTCACATTCGCATAAGCACTCGGCGACAAGGCAAACAAGAGTGCGAGCGTGGTCGCACAAGCCAACTTTCTCATAGTCACCTGACCTCCGCATGAGAAGACACCCTATCCAGGTGTTGTATTCAAGGAAACGCATTAACGCAACATGTGGTTGCTTATCGTTTCGTTTCTTCCCAGCGAATCTATAGAATCAGCCAATCACCCCTTTGCGGCATCGTCGGCGAGATGACGAAAGAGCTGCTCGGCCCGCGCGCGCAACAGGGCCTGTCCGTCGCGTTCCGACCAATCGTAAACACCGCGTCCGCTCTTCAGCCCGAAGTGCTCGTCGCGGACCAATGCGGTCAGCTTTTCGGGCGGCGACTTGGACGTCTCCAGATCCGGCAGCAGGAACTCGGCGAACATGTGCATGATGTCGAGCCCGCCGAGCTCCGCCGATTCGATCGGACCGGTGACCGACAGGCGCCGTCCCAGCGTCAGCCGGACCGAGGCATCGATCGCTTCCGCCGAGGCCACCCCGGCCGCCCACATCGACCAGGCCTCGCGCAGCATGGCGAACTGGATACGGTTGATGATGAAACCATCGACCTCCTTGTTCATCACAGCGGGAGTTTTGCCAACCGCTGTCAGCATGTCGCAGGCCCAGGTCAGCACCTCCGGGGCCGTCCGCGGGCCGCCGCAAACCTCCACCACCGGGATCAGCGGCGCCGGATAGACAACGTGAATGGCGACCGCACGCTCGGGATGAGCCATCCGGTCCACCATCAGGCTGATCGGCTGGCCGCTGGTGGAGCC
>JBFELD010000365.1:0-3216 GCA_041552375.1 Kiloniellaceae bacterium
GTGGCCAGAAATGGCAGGGCCCAGGTAACGGCGCGGCCGATCTCGGCGCTGCCGTTCCAAGCGATGGCCAGCCGGCGTCCGGTCTCATTGACGCTTTCAGGTGGGGCGATGGCGGTCAGCTTTCGCACATCGAACAAGGCGCTGTGGAGGGTGTTGACGCCGAGCGAGGCCTTGCGGTCGGGCCTGGCGATGACCACGAGGTCGGCCAGCCGACCGAGGCGCCGAAGGACGACGGCTTGCTTGCCCGCTTCCTCTCGCCAGGAGAGGGAAAGCTTGTCCAACGGGACCTTGGCCGCATCACCATCCAGGACCTCGACACCCCGCTCGTTGCAATAGGCGTCGAAGAGCCCGCGCAACTTGCCTTCCTCCTGCTGGGCGACGTTGCCGGCGGCCTCCAAGATGGTCTTCTTCAGGGCGCCGGGCACCGGCACGCCGAAGGGGATCATGTCCTGTGGCTTGGCGTGGACGTGTACGACGTCGATATGGGCGTTGAAGATCCGGCCGATCGCAATGGCCAAGGACATCACGGCATCGCCCATGCCATCGCCGCGCACCGGAGCGAGTATCGATTTTATCGACATGACGACCTCTCGATCGACGATAGTCGGTTATGTCCGGCCGACAGGATAGCGCCCTCCTCTCCGTAAGGCGATCAGAACAGGCCTTCGATTTGGCCGTTGTCGTTGAGGTATATGTTGTTGGCGGCGGGCACGCGGGGCAGTCCGGGCATGGTCATGATGGCGCCGGTGATGACGACGATGAAGCCGGCGCCGGCCGCCAGGCGCACCTCGCGCACGGGCACCGTGTGGCCCTCCGGCGCGCCCTTGAGGTTCGGATCGGTGGAAAAGGAGTACTGCGTCTTGGCCATGCAGACCGGCAGGTGGCCGTAGTTTTCCTGCAGCTCGGCGATCTGTTTTCTCACCGCGTCGTCGGCGCTGATCCCCGCCGCCCCGTAAAGCTCGGTGGCAACGGTCTCGATCTTCTCCCACAAGGGAACCTCGTCGGCGTAAAGCGGCTTGAAGTCCGCCTCGCCGCCGTCGGCCATCGCCGCCACCTCGGCTGCCAGGTCCGCCGTCCCGGCCCCGCCCTCGGCCCAGTGGTTGCACAAGTGAACCTTGCAGCCCACCGCCTCGGCCGCCGCCGCAACCGCCGCAAGCTCCGCGTCGCTGTCGCCCGAAAAGCGGTTCACCGCCACAACAGGCGGTACCCCGAACTTCTTCACGTTGGCGATGTGGCGAACCAGGTTCGTGCAGCCCGCCTCCACCGCCGCAACGTTCTCCGCGCCCAGATCACCCTTGGCCACGCCGCCGTGCATCTTCAACGCCCGGACCGTCGCCACGATCACCGCAACGCAAGGGCGAAGACCCGCCTTGCGGCACTTGATGTCGAAGAACTTCTCCGCCCCCAGATCGGCCCCGAAACCCGCCTCCGTCACAACATAGTCCGCATGCTTCAAGGCCGCCTTGGTGGCGATCACCGAGTTGCAGCCATGGGCGATGTTGGCAAAGGGACCGCCGTGGATGAAGGCCGGCGTGTTCTCCAATGTCTGCACCAGGTTCGGCGCGATCGCATCGCGCAGCAGAACCGACATCGGGCCCGCCGCCGAAAGCTCGCGCGCGCGCACCGGCCGCCGGTCGCGCGTGGTGCCCACAACGATCTCCCCCAAGCGCTCCGTCAGATCCGCCAAGTCCCGCGACAGGCAGAAGATCGCCATGATCTCGGAGGCCACCGTGATGTCGAACCCATCCTCGCGCGCAAAGCCGTTCGCAACACCCCCCAAGGACGTCACCACCTGGCGAAGCGCCCGGTCGTTCATGTCAACGACACGACGCCAGCTCACACGGCGCGTGTCCAGACCCAGCTCGTTGCCCCAGTAAATATGATTGTCCACCAAAGCCGACAGAAGATTGTGCGCAACCCCAATGGCGTGAAAGTCCCCCGTGAAGTGAAGGTTGATGTCCTCCATCGGAACCACTTGCGCATAACCGCCGCCAGCCGCCCCGCCCTTCATCCCGAAACACGGGCCCAACGACGGCTCGCGAAGGCACACCATCGCCCGCTTGCCCAAACGACGAAGACCATCCGTCAATCCAACGGACGTCGTCGTCTTGCCCTCGCCCGCCGGCGTCGGCGTGATCGCCGTCACCAGGATCAACTTGCCATCCGGACGACCCTCCAGACCAGACAGATAATCAAACGACAGCTTCGCCTTGTAGGGCCCATAGCGCAAAAGTGCATCGTCCGGGATCCCAAGCGTCTCCCCGATCTCTCCGATCGGCAACATCCGCGCCTCGCGCGCGATCTCTATGTCGCTTTTTGCCATCGTTTCGTCCTGTGGTTCGAGGGTAAGAACAACGCCGGCGAAGCTAGCACCTCGCAAAGTGCGGGTTTGTCCTGAGAGCGACCCGCCGGCGACGCAAGACGGCAGGCCCGAGCGGTCCTCTCCGCGCGAGCCTTTTCCTTGCCACGCTCGCCCAAGCGCCTCACTATCGCCGGGTCATGGTCTATCGACAGTATTTGTACCCCTTTTTAATCGCTGCCTTCCTTCTCGCCGTCACCGAGCCATCGCGGGTCGACGCGCAAACGCCCGTCGCACTTGAGCTTCTGCTCGCCGTCGATGCCTCCTCGAGCGTCGATGGGGACGAGTTCGAGCTACAGATGACGGGGCTGGCCGAGGCCTTCCGGGATCCTGGCGTGCTGGCCGCGCTCGAGCAGACCTGGCCCCGTGGCATCGCCGTTGCCCTACTGCAATGGTCGCAGGAGTCCGAGCAAATGGAAGCCTTGGACTGGACCCTGATAAGGAGCGCCGCCGATGCGCAGACCTTCGCCCAAACGCTGGACGAGACGCCGCGCTATGTGGGTGGCGGCGCCACCGCGGTCGGCACCGCGATTGCCACCGGCGCCGATTGGATCGAGAGCAACGGGTTCGAGGGCGAGCGCAAGGTCATCGACGTCTCGGGCGACGGCCAAGCGAACGAGGGCATCCCGGCAGCCGTCGGGCGCGCCGGGGCGATGAAGCGGGGCATCGTCGTCAATGGCCTGGCGATCCTGAATGAGGAACCGAAACTGGCACGCTACTACCTCGCCGGTGTGGTCGGCGGTCCCGGGTCCTTTCTCCTGACGGCGGATGACTTCGACGACTTCAAGCGCGCCATCCGGCGCAAGATCTACTTCGAGATTGCCGGTCCCCCGATTGCCGATGCAGGCGGCGCCGCA
>JBFELD010000366.1:0-3203 GCA_041552375.1 Kiloniellaceae bacterium
ATCCTGGCCGACACCGAGCGGTTCAACGAGGCGGCGGGCCTGCCGATTTACAAAGTGACGGAAACCCCCCGCGGCGATGGGGGCATGCACTACCGCGGTGCGGCCAGGATGGGCATCATGGCGCTGCGCTGGCGCGAGGTGCCGGTCAACTGGGTGGCCCCTCGTTGGCTCGAGCATATCCGCCTGTTCGAGACCGGTCCGCTGGCAAGCCTCACGGCCCGCCTGCTTTTCGAGCCCGAGGGAGCCGCCACTCGCTTTTCCGTCGAGGTCGAAGCGGCGGCACGCAACTTCTTCGGTGAGGTTCTTCTGCGCTCTGGTTTCTTCCCGGCGACCGAGCGCATGTATCACCGTCAGGCACAAGCCGCCGATGCCTTTCTGCGGGGGGCGGGAGACGAGCCTTTCTCCTACGTGGCGCCGCAACCGGCATCGTCGGCCAAAGCGAAGGCCGATGCGATCGCCGGGCGGATCGAGGCGAGCGGCCACGGCCATGGGCACGCGGCCGAACTGGTCGCGCATCTCTTTCGTGCTCAGGAGGTCGAGTTGCAGCATATGCGCCCCTTGCGTTTTGCCCGGGATCGGGGATTGAACCCACGGCAGATTGTGGAGCTTTTCCTGCAGGCCACCAAGGACGGCCTTCTCCAGATGCGTTGGGACCTGCTCTGCCCGCGCTGCCGTATCTCCAAGGCCGCGGTGTCGGCGCTCGACGACCTGCCCAAGGGGGCCCACTGCGGGACCTGCAACATCGACTACGACGCGGACTTCTCGCGCAATGTCGAGCTGGCCTTTTCTCCCGCTCCCGCGGTGCGGGACGTCGCCGCCGGCGCCTATTGCCTATTCGGACCGGGCTCGACGCCGCACATTCGTCTGCAAGTCGCGGTGGGCGCCGGCCAGACCCGAGAGGAGGCGGCCGATCTGGCACCCGGCCGATACCGCCTGCGCACGCTCGAGCCCGGACCGGAGTTGGAGATCGATCATGAGGGCGGTCCCTTTCCTAGCATTAGGCTCGAGGATCGGGCCGTTGCCGCCGGACCGTTACCAGAGGCAGGCCGAGTGCGGATCGAGAACCGGTCGGCGCGGGACTTGGTTGCGATCATCGAAGACCGGCCCTGGGTGCGTGATGCGCTCACCGCCGACCGGGTGACCAGCTTGCAGGCTTTTCGCGATCTTTTCTCCGACCAGGTGCTGCGCCCGGGCGACGAGGTCTCGGTACGACGCATCGCCCTGCTCTTCACCGACCTGCGAGGATCGACGGCGCTCTATAACGCCATCGGCGATAGCGCCGCCTATCACCTGGTGCGCGAACACTTCGCCTTTCTGGCGGGAATCGTGCGCGATCACAACGGCGCTTTGGTCAAGACCATCGGCGATGCCGTCATGGCGAGTTTTACCGATCCGGCCGATGCGCTGTCCGCCGGGCTGGCCATTCAGGAGAGCGTCGATGCCTTCAACGGGGAGCAGCCGGGCGAGGCAATTGTCTTGAAGCTCGGTCTGCACGAAGGCCCCGCGATTGCCGTTACGCTCAACGGTCGGCTCGATTATTTCGGCGCCACCACCAACCTTGCCGCGCGCCTGCAGGGCGAAAGCCAGGGCGGCGACATCGTCATATCCGAGAGCATGGCCGCCGATCCCGGTGTCGCCGCACGCATCAAGGGAATGGCGCAGCGGCGCGAGGCCGCGAAACTCAAGGGCTTCGAAGACCCGGTCGCCTTCATCCGGCTGGGCCGCATTGCGCCTTGATGGGCTTATAGGTCCTTTGTTATGCTGCGGTGCAACATGATAGTGGTGGATGTCAGCGAGGAGGTCGGTCATGGCCGACGATAAGACACCGTCCATGAAGGACTGGCGTGAACTGGCGCGCAAGGAGTTGCGCGACGGCGATCCCGACGATTTGGTCTGGTCGACACCGGAGGGGATCGCGGTCAAGCCGGTCTATGGGGCGGAAGACCTCGAGCGGCTGGAGACACTGGATAGCCTGCCCGGTTTTGCGCCCTTCCTGCGCGGTCCACGGGCGACGATGTACGCCGGGCGTCCTTGGACGATCCGCCAGTATGCCGGCTTTTCCACCGCCGAGGAGTCGAACGCCTTCTACCGCGCCAATCTTGCCGCAGGTCAGAAGGGCTTGTCGGTGGCTTTCGACCTGGCGACTCACCGCGGTTACGATTCGGATCATCCGCGCGTCGCCGGCGACGTCGGCAAGGCCGGCGTGGCAATCGACTCGGTCGAGGACATGAAGATCCTCTTCGACGACATTCCGCTGGATGAGATGTCGGTGTCGATGACCATGAACGGCGCCGTGCTGCCGGTCCTGGCTGGCTATGTCGTCGCCGCCGAGGAGCAGGGCGTCGGCCAGGAAAAACTCACCGGGACCATCCAGAACGACATTCTGAAGGAGTTCATGGTCCGCAATACCTACATCTACCCGCCCGAGCCGTCGATGCGCATCGTCGCCGATGTCATCGCCTACACGGCCAAGCACATGCCGCGCTTCAACTCCATTTCCATCAGTGGCTATCACATGCAAGAGGCGGGCGCGACCTGCGTTCAGGAGCTGGCCTTCACCCTGGCCGACGGCTTGGAGTACGTACGTGCCGCCCAGTCCAAGGGCCTCGACGTCGACGCCTTCGCCCCGCGGCTCTCGTTCTTTTTTGCCATTGGCATGAACTTCTTCATGGAGATCGCCAAGCTACGCGCCGCCCGCTATCTCTGGGCGCGGCTGATGGAAGAGCACTTTCAGCCAAAGGATCCGCGCTCGATGATGCTGCGCACGCACTGCCAGACCTCGGGCGTGTCGCTGACCGAGCAGGACCCCACCAATAACGTCGTGCGCACCACGGTCGAGGCCCTGGCCGCGGCCTTGGGCGGCACGCAGTCGCTGCATACCAACGCGCTCGACGAGGCGGTCGCCTTGCCGACACGCTTTTCCGCCCGCATTGCCCGCAATACCCAGCTCATCCTCCAGGAAGAGACCGGTATCACCAAGGTCGCCGACCCTCTGGGCGGCAGCTACTACCTGGAGAGCCTGACGGCGAGCATGGTCACCGAGGCCAAGCGCCTGATCGACGAGGTCGAGGCGTTGGGCGGCATGACCAGGGCGGTCGAAAGCGGCATGCCGAAGCTGAAGATCGAGGAATCGGCGGCTCGCCGCCAGGCGCGGGTCGATCGCGGCGAGGAGACGGTGGTGGGCGTCAACAAGTACCGGCACG
>JBFELD010000367.1:0-3200 GCA_041552375.1 Kiloniellaceae bacterium
ACGACGACCAGCTCGCCCTCGGCAACAGCCTTGATCACCGCCTCGACGCTATCGCGCATTGCGTTCATGTACCGTCCTCGATCTCGGCGCGTCTACGAAGCGCGCGCCCGCGCCATCGGCAACAACGGACCGGCGGCAGCGAAAGCCGCGCATCATAGGAGCCTTGCCGGACCGATGCGACCCAAAAAATGAGGGCGCACTCGCCGCTCAATGTCGTTTGCGGAGCCCAAGTCGCCCACGCGCCTCGTCCGGCGTCAACACCCGTGCGCCCATGAGGTCGATCAGCTTGATCGCCTTTTCCACGAGCTGGGCGTTGGAGGCCAGGACACCGCGCTCCAGGTAGAGGTTGTCTTCCAGCCCCACGCGCACATGCCCGCCCAGCAGGATCGCCTGGGCGACGAAGGGCATCTCGAGGCGCGAGATGGCGAAGCCCGCCCATTCGGCGCCTTGCGGCAACATATCGACCATGTTCTTCATCGATCCGGGCGTCGCCGGCGCGCCGTAAGGAATGCCGAGGCAGATCTGGAACAGCGGCGGCGGATCGATCAGACCCTCCTTGACCAACTGGGAGGCAAGCCAAAGATTGCCGGTGTCGAAGATCTCCAGCTCCGGCTTGACGCCCAGCTCTTGGACCCGCTTGGCCATCGTGCGCAGCATGTCCGGGGTCGAGACGTAGACCGAGTTGCCCTCGCCGAAGTTGAGCGAACCGCAGTCGAGCGAGCAGATGTCTGGCAACAGCTCCTCGACGTGCGCCAGGCGCTCCAAAGGCGGCACCAGGTCGGTGCCGGCGGCGGGAACGCCGGGGTTGTTCGGGTCGATCATCAGATCGCCGCCCATGCCAGCGGTCAGGTTGACCACACAGTCGACCTCGGCCGAGCGGATGCGGTCCACCACCTCGGCGTAGAGCTTGACGTCGCGCGATCCCTTGCCCGTCTCGGGATCGCGCACGTGACAGTGGACGATCGCCGCACCCGCCTTGGCGGCCTCTATCGCAGCAGTGGCGATCTGAGCAGGGGTGATGGGAAGATCGGGGTGCTTGTCGGCGGTGTCGCCCGCCCCGGTGACCGCACAGGTGACGATGACCTCGGTGTTCATGACTTCCTCCTGGTTCGCTCGCGCGGGGCGAAGATAGCTCGGCTGATCCCGCCCCCTGTACCGACAACGACGCCCTCTTATCCTCTTACGGCAAACCACCTGTTCGGCGGCCACTCTCTTTTTCTTTGGCTCGTGGAGTGTTAAGGACAAGGGGCGAGAGTTCAAGTACCCCTCGCGGGATCGGGGTGTGGCGCGACGGGGATTTGCGGAGACGACGCCCATGACCACACGCTTTACGGTCGCCTGCGTGCAGAACTGCGCCGGGCCGGAGATCGAGCCGAACCTGCGGGAGACGGCGGAGCTCACCCGGCAGGCCGCCGGCGAGGGGGCCGAGCTGATCTGCCTGCCGGAGTACTTCTCCTGCCTCGACCTGAAGGACAACCTGATCCTGGGTCAGCCCTTTCCGGAGGAGGCGCATCCGGCACTGATCCGGTTTCGCGCCCTGGCCGACGAGCTGTCGGTTCACCTGCTGCTCGGCTCGCTGGCCGTGGAGACCGGCGAGGCGCGTTTTGCCAACCGCAGCTACCTGCTGGGGCCGAATGGCGACGTGCTCGCGCGCTACGACAAGATCCATCTCTTCGACGTCGACTTGCCGGGCGGCGAGATCTACCGCGAATCCGGCACCGTGCGGCCGGGCACGGAGGCGGTCCTTGCGCCGACGCCTTGGGGCCCCTTGGGGTTATCGGTCTGCTACGACCTGCGCTTCCCGATGCTCTATCGCAGCCTGGCCCAAGCCGGGGCGCGGATACTGACGGTACCGGCGGCCTTCACCAAGACCACCGGCGAGGCCCATTGGCACGTGTTGATGCGCGCCCGGGCGATCGAGAACGGGGCCTACGTCTTCGCCCCCAGCCAATACGGCCTGCATGCCGGCAACAGGGCCTGTTACGGCCACTCCCTGATCGTCGATCCCTGGGGGCGGGTGCTGGCCGACGGCGGCGAGGGGCCGGGCATCATCACCGCCGAGATCGATATGGCCGAGGTCAACAAGGCGCGCGGCATGATCGCCTCGCTACAGCATGACCGGCCCTTCACGGCACCGCATGCAAAAGGCGCGGGAGAGGTCGCGGCGGAATAGTCGCGAACCGATCATCAATTCGTGAGCCCTGCGGGCCGGTGCGAAGCCGCCGCGGCCATTGACAGCCCCTCGGCGGCGCGCGAAGCTCTGCCTCACATCTTTCACATCCAAAGAATGGGCCTCGCCACGTCGACGATGCGAATTGGCCGGGGCGCCGTAAAAAGAGAACAGTCAAGGGAGAATCAGCGTGAAACGCCACCTTATCGCAACGGCATTGGGCCTCACCCTCGTCGCCGGACTGGGGCTTGGGTCGGGCGGCGCCGAGGCAAAGACGCTCGTCTATTGCTCGGAAGGCAGCCCCGAAGGCTTCAATCCGTCCCTCTATTCCGCCGGCACGACCTTCGATGCCTCGGCGCAGGCGATCTACAACCGACTCGTGGAGTTCGAGCCCGGCACGACCAACCTGGTGCCCGGCCTGGCCGAGTCCTGGTCGTCCTCCGACGATGGCCTGGTCTATACCTTCAAGCTGCGCCAGGGCGTGAAATGGCATGGCAACGACAAGTTCACGCCGAGCCGCGATTTCAATGCCGACGACGTGCTCCATAGCTTCAACCGGCAGTGGGACGAGAACCATCCCTATCACCCGGTCTCCGGCGGCAAGTACCAGTACTTCGGCTGGATGGACATGGCCAATATCCTGAAGTCCATCGAGAAGGTCGACGACCACACGGTGCGCTTCACCCTGAACTTCCCCGAGGCGCCCTTCGTCTCCAACCTGGCCATGGACTTCGCCTCCATCATGTCGGCCGAGTATGCGGATACGATGGCCGAGGCCGGCTCCAAGGAGGTGGTCGACAACGAGCCGATCGGCACCGGCCCCTTCGAGTTCGTCTCCTACCAGAAGGACGCGGTGATCCGCTATGAGGCCTTCGGTGATTACTGGGAAGGCAAGCCGGCGGCCGACAAGCTGGTCTTCGCCATCACCACCGATCCCTCGGTGCGCTTTCAGAAACTGAAGGCCGGCGAGTGCCACATCATGCCCTATCCGAACCCCGCCGACCTGGCGGAGAGCGTGAACGCCGTGGCG
>JBFELD010000368.1:0-3187 GCA_041552375.1 Kiloniellaceae bacterium
CCATTGTCTCCCGATACTCGTGCATCTGCTCCAACCACTGCGGGCGTTCGTTATAGCCCTCGACGAGATCACCCACGGTCATGACCAGGTCAGGGTCCAGCAGATTGGTCTCCTCCACCGCCTGGGCCAATATCTCGATCCCCGCAGCGGGGCCGCCGGTGCGGTCGCCGAAGATGACGAAATGAAAGACCTCGTCGTCAGGCGGCGAGGAAAGGGTCTTCGCCCCCTCCCGGCTGGTGAGAGGCTGGGTCGGCGAAACACCCTCGCAGGCCGCGAGGGTCAAGACGAGCAACGCCAAGAGCGGGCCCGCACGAAGATTCAAGGTCGACCTCACTCGCTTGAGAATCCGAGAAAGTGCGACCCTAACAACATCCTAAACGGGAAACCAGACCTGCCCCTTCCGACACTTGGGGCTCAAAACTCGATACCGACTTGCGCCTTGACGTTCTGCTCGCGGAACGGGTGCTTGATCTGGGTCATTTCGGTGACCAAATCCGCGGCCTCGATCAGCTCTTCCTTGGCGTTGCGACCGGTGACGACGATATGCAGCATCGGCGGGCGGGCCTTCAAAACCTCCACCACCTCGGCGATCGGCAGGTAGTCATAGCGCAGCACGATGTTGAGCTCGTCGAGGACGATCATGTCGTAGGCCGGATCGTCGCCTCGGCAGGCCTCGATCATCTCGCACGCCGCGGTCCAGGCTTGGGTGGCGGCGCGGATGTCCCGGGCGCGGTCCTGCGTTTCCCAGGTAAAGCCTTCGCCCATGGTGCGGATGGTCACCTGGTCGGGAAATTTCTCCAGCACGGCGCGCTCGCCAGTCTGCCACTTGCCCTTCACGAACTGGACGATGCCGGCCTTCATGCCATTGCCGAGCGCGCGCACAGCCAGACCAAAGGCGGCCGTCGACTTTCCCTTGCCTTTGCCGGTATGGACGATCAAGAGGCCTTTCTCGACGGTCTTGGTGGCCAGCATCTTGTCGCGCGCGGCCTTGCGATTTCGGGCCTTTTCGTTGGCGCGTTCGTTGATCTCCTGCTCGCTCGGGGCCGGTTTATCGCTCATGGGTTCTCCTCCTTGAGCCTTGCGCAAGCGCGCTCAGTGTCATCGGGGCCGAGTTGGAGCGCGGTCGCCAGAACCCGCGCTCTATGGCCTCAGCCAACCGTTCGGCCATTTCGCGCAAGGCGGCCGGGTTGGCCTCGGCAATGAAGGCGTGCACCTCCGGGTCCTCGAGATAAGCCTCGAAGACGGCATCGAAGTGATGGTCGGCGACCGCACCGGCGGTGGCGGCGAAGGCGAAGAGATAGTCTACCGTCGCCGCCATCTCGAAGGCGCCCTTGTAGCCATGGCGCATGACGCCGCGGATCCACTTGGGATTGACCACGCGGGCCCGGACCACGCGCCCAATTTCTTCTTCCAGGCTGCGGATGCGCGGGCTCTCGGGGCGCGAATGGTCGTTGTGGTACGCGCGGGGCTGTCGTCCTGAGAGGTGCCGCACCGCCGCGGCAAGGCCGCCTTCGAACTGATAGTAATCGTCCGAGTCGAGCAGATCGTGCTCGCGGTTGTCCTGGTTCTGGACCACGACCTCGACGCCCTCGAGGCGGCTTTCGAAAAGCGCTTGCGCCGGCGCGCCCTCGGCGCCGTCGCCGTAAGCATATCCACCCCAGGCGAGATAGGCGCGAGCAAGGTCCGCGGCGTCCGCCCAGCCGCGCTCGTCGATCAAGGCCTGCAACCCCGCGCCGTAAGCGCCCGGCTTGGAGCCAAAGACGCGAAAACCCGCTTGGCGTCGGGCGCTCGATCGGTCCAGTCCCTCCGCCTCCAACACGTCCGTATCTTGGCGGAACCGCGCCGCCAGGGGATTGCCGTCAGCCGGCTCATCCAGCGCGGCAACCGCCCGAACGGCGCTGTCGAAGAGATCGATCTGGGCGGGAAAGGCATCGCGAAAGAAGCCGGAAACCCGCAAGGTCACGTCCACTCGGGGCCGGTCGAGCACGGTGAGTGGCAAGATCTCGAAGCCGGTCAAGCGCTGCGAGCTGACCTCCCAGGTCGGCCGCACACCGAGCAGCGCCAAGGCTTGCGCGATGTCGTCGCCGCCGGTGCGCATATTCGAGGTCCCCCAGGCCGAAAGCGCCAACCGCCGCGGCCAAGCCCCCTCCTCCTGACGGTAGCGATCGACCAGCATGGCGGCGGACTTCCAGCCCAAGGTCCAGGCCGCCGGCGTCGGCACACCACGGGTGTCGACGGAATAGAAATTGCGCCCGGTCGGTAGCACCTCCGGCCGCCCACGGGTCGGTGCGCCGGAGGGACCAGGCTCGACGAAGCGGCCGTCGAGCGCGCGCAGCGTACCGTCAATCTCCGCCTCGCCGCAGCACCGCACCGCGGGCCCAATCGTGGCTTCGATCTCAGCCAGAACGGCGCCGGTCGCCAGCCACGAGGCCTCCGGCGCCCGCTCCCCGGCGACCAAAGCCCCGGCAAGGATCTCCAAGCGCTCGACCGTGTCACCCTGGCTGCGCCAGGGGCTCCCATCGACGCTTTCCAGCACCGGCGGCCGCGGGCCGGTCCAGAGCGCGCCCATTTCGCAATCCAGGGCATCAAAACCTTCGAGCCCCAGGTCGGCGGCCAAGGATCGTATCAGCGAGGCGTTCGACCCCTTGCCGTCACCGCGTGGCAGGCGCGTCAGGGCAACCAACAGATCGCTCAGCAACCGGCCTTCGGGCGCCTGGCCGAAGATGTGCAGGCCGTCGCGGATCTGCATTTCCTTCAGCTCGCAGAGATAGTTGTCGAGCTTACCCAACGCCTGATCCTCGCCGTCCTCGGTGGCGATGCCGCAGTCCTTGTCGAGCCCGATGCGTCGGGCGAGGTCGAGGATCTCCCCTGAGAGCAGCTTCAGGCGACGGGGATCGAGGCCGGCAGCGTCGTAGTACTCGTCGACCAACCGTTCGAGTTCAGCCAACGGCCCATAGCTCTCGGCACGGGTGAGTGGCGGGGTCAGATGATCGATAATGACCGCCTGGGCCCGGCGCTTGGCTTGCGTGCCCTCGCCCGGATCGTTGACGATGAACGGGTAGAGATGCGGCAACGGCCCGAGTGCCGCCTCGGGAAAGCAGGCCTCGCTCAAAGCCAGGGCCTTGCCCGGCAGCCATTCGAGGTTGCCGTGCTTGCCCATATGGATCACCGCCTGGACCGCCATCTC
>JBFELD010000369.1:0-3154 GCA_041552375.1 Kiloniellaceae bacterium
GCAGTGCTCGAGGCCAAGACCCGCGGACCCTTGGGCTTTCTCGGGCCCTTGACATGGCTGTGAATCGTGAAGCCTTCGCCGTCCCAGCTCACCTCGAACATCGCTTGGCCCGGCTTTCGGTAGTTCATTAATCCGAGTGCAAATTCGATGAAGACGAAGGCCCGGTCACCGCTGGTCCGGTCGAGCGACCATTTCAAGGTGACAATTTTCCAAACGTCATCCCAATTGAATGCCGCGATGCGATGCTGCTTGTTGTAGTCCTCGAGCGCCTCACGCAGGCGGTTCTCCTCCGCATCGAGGAGGGCTTCGACCTGCGCCTCGCTTTCAAACGGCTGGCCGGCGGTGGCTGAGACTATTTGGATATGCGGGATAAGAACGGCCAAGACGGCGCCCAACAAAGGCACGACCCATCTAGGCCTCGGATGCCGTCCCCGGCGACAATTACGCACGCGCACTTACCTTTATCGCCTTCCCCCTGTTGCACGGACCCCGGTGGGGATGGGGGCCATCGTAATGCATTTATCGTGGCGGGGGGAATGGGTTTTCCGGCGAATGCGTCTTGACCGGAGCGCCGATTACGGACGGATCACGGGGTCGTCCTACTGAATTTCGATATCAAGATCCTTGTCGGGATCCATCCAGGGACCGCCGGGGCCCGAGGCTGGCCCCTCGCCGCTGTCCTTCGACGGCTCTCCGGTGCCGGCGCCCTTGTCGAGAGCCGAGAGATCCACCGGCAGGATGCGGGCATATCCGATCGCGCTCTCGACGACGATGACCTCCGAGCCGCTTTCAAGCACCTCTTCGCTCTCGCGCGGCGTTACGACGGTGATATAGGACCCATCCTCACGGGCGATGATGTACTCAACGCCCTCGGTCTGGCTGGTGCTCTCCCCGATCGCATAGCCGGCCGCCCCGCCGGCGGCCGCCATCAGCCACTTGGCCATGTCGGGACTGCCCGTCAGGACCGCCAGCGCAACCCCGAGCACGGCACCGACACCGGTGGCGATGGTATTGAAGGTCTCTTCCTCCGCGCCGGTGCGCTCGATCATCACTGGCCGAACGGCGACGATTTCGCCCCTGTCGGTCACCTGGCCCATGCCGACCTCGCTGCCCAGATAGGTATCCTGGGACGGGCTTGCCGCGCAGGCGCTAAGCCATAAAGATGCAATTAGAAATAGCATCAATTTCTTCATGATTTAAGCTAAGCGGATAATTTTCGCGGAGTCGAGTCCGTAGGAAAACACAATTCAAGGTCGCATTCTCTCCGATCAAGGAGAGAAACCGGTCGAGGTGCGATCTAGAATTTGGAGATGGGGTGGCTGAGGGGACTTGAACCCCCGACCCTTGGCACCACAAGCCAATGCTCTAACCAACTGAGCTACAGCCACCATCACGCCCTCGGCCCAGCGACCGAAAATTTAGCTGCCGAGGGTCACCGCGGATCTCCAAAATCGGATAAGCCGTCTTTACACGGGGCAACGGCCCGGCGTCAAGCAGATCCGCCGGGACGCCAAACCCGCCGAAGAATTGATCAGGGTGCCCAATATTTAGGCACAAGCCCTCGCGATCTCAAGCCCGATCGGACTGTGGAAGGCTACCACAGCCGTCATTTTCAGGCACCGGGCGCGGTTGGCACGACTTATGCTTAATGACACTATGACACACGGTTAGTGCTTATGACGATTGGCGACGTGGCACTCGACGCGCTTGCAAAGCGCCCGGGCGACTGCGGAACGCGCATTCAACCCAAACAAGGCGGGACCGAGAGCGGCACGATGAAGAAGATCGAATCCATCATCAAACCCTTCAAGCTTGACGAGGTGAAAGAGGCGCTTCACGAGATCGGCATAAAGGGTATCACGGTCACCGAGGCCAAGGGCTTCGGTCGCCAGAAAGGCCACACCGAGCTTTACCGCGGGGCCGAATACGTCGTCGACTTTCTGCCGAAGGTGAAGGTCGAGGTCGTCTTGGAGGACGACCTCGTCGAACGTGCCGTCGAAGCGATCCAACAAGCGGCCCATACCGGGCGGATCGGCGACGGCAAGATCTTCGTCACGACGATCGACGAGGCCATACGCATCCGAACCGGCGAACGCGGCGCCGATGCGCTTTAGGCCCGCGCCGGGGCGCAACTCGATACGCACACACCGGCCGCGCGCGCCGCGCGCGCAACCGAACGGCAAGCGGCCGCCGCACATCCGTATATGACTTTACACAGGGAACCGAGACCAATGCCTGATGCCAACACCGTATTGGAAATGATCAAGGAAAAGGACGTTCAGTTCGTCGACTACCGCTTCACCGACCCGCGCGGCAAGTGGCACCACTTGGCCATGGCGGTCGATGCGGTGGACGAGGACGCCTTGACCGATGGGATCATGTTCGACGGCTCGTCGATCGAAGGATGGAAAGCGATCAACGAGTCGGACATGATCCTGCAACCCGACCTGTCGACGGCGATCATGGACCCCTTCGCCGCGCAGAACCACCTCGTCGTCTTCTGCAACATCGTCGATCCGGGCACCGGTCAACTCTATGACCGCGACCCGCGCTCGGTCGCCGTGCGCGCGGAGAACTATCTTAAGTCCACCGGGATCGGGGATACCGTCTACATGGGACCCGAGGCCGAGTTCTTCGTCTTCGACGACGTGCGCTTTGCCACCGACATGAACAACACCTTCTTCCGCATCGATTCAGAGGAAGGGCCGTACAACAGCGGCATGGCCATCGAGGACGGCAACATCGGCCACCGCCCGCGTGTCAAGGGCGGCTACTTCCCGGTCGCCCCCGTCGATTCCGGCACCGATTTCCGCGCCGAGATGGTCACGGTGATGAAGGAGATGGGCCTCGACATGGAAAAGCACCACCACGAGGTGGCGCCCTCCCAGCACGAATTGGGCCTCAAGTTCGACACCCTGGTGCGGTCGGCCGACAACATGCAGATCTACAAATACGTGGTCCACATGGTCGCCCACACCTATGGCAAGACAGCGACCTACATGCCCACGCCGGTCGCCGGCGACAACGGCTCGGGCATGCACACCCACCAGTCCCTGTGGAAGGACGGCGAGCCGCTCTTCTACGACGAGCGCGGCTACGGCGGCCTCTCGGACCTCGCCCGCTGGTACATCGGCGGCCTGCTCAAGCACGCCCC
>JBFELD010000370.1:0-3136 GCA_041552375.1 Kiloniellaceae bacterium
GGCGTGGGTTGGAATGGCCGACCAGCATATATGCAGTAAACCATGAGGCGAGGCCCGGAAACACAGCAGCCGGTGCAAAGCGACGTGGAGGTCGGGGTTCAGGAGGCTTACTCTTCCAGCCTTCACCTTCAAGATCGCATTCAGGACGACGGCTACGCGATCATCAAAGGCGTGTTCTCTCCGGAGGACGTCGACGAGTTGAGACGCGCCTTCGACCGCACCCATGCCCTGGCTTTGTCACATCGTGCCAGCTACCGCTACAAGAACACTTACTTTCAACTTACCCGGGATTCTAATCTCGGGCGTATCGTGCGTTTCGCCCAATGGCCCTCCTACCAAGACGCGACACTGGCGAGCTATCGAACGGACACCCGAATTTTCTCGATTTTACAGCCTCTTATCGGTTCCGATATAAAGCAAATCATCAATCAGCTTCACTGGAAACCGCCCGGTGCCGCGCGCGCCGAGTTCGGGTTTCATCAGGACATCACATTTCGGCGCCCACGCTGCGCCTACCGCAACCCAGAGAGTGCCTATCTTCAAATGGTCATTGCAATCGACGCGCACCGCGAGGAGAACGGTGCGATCGCCGTACTGCCACGAAGCCATTTGCTGGGTGAGTTGACGTTCCCTGGAACGGGACGGATCTTGAATCGAACCTTGAAGCTCAAGGATCTGGAGGATCTAGGGCTCGATCCATCCGGGCTCGTCTTCCTCGAGCTCGATCCGGGTGATGTCGCCCTTTGGACCCTTTTCACGGTGCACGGATCGGGGCCCAACACCTCGACCTCGGAACGCCGTGCCTACATCAACGGGTATGTGCGGGCCGCCGATTGCGACCGCGGCGAGTGGGCCTTTCGACATGGTGCGCCCTGCCCGCTCGGCGAGCCCGCCCTGGTTCACTACGACGAGCTCTACACCCGACCGGGCCCCTTCTACGTCGATCCCACCTAAGAACATCCTGACGGCGGCGCGAAATACCGGACTTGCGCTCGCCGTAAAGCGACAGCAAGCTCCGTCGCAGTCCCACGGATTGGTGATCGTGACCATGAGCGACAGGCCCGAGACAGGGTTTTCCCGATCGGAGTTCGAGATGCGCCTCGGCCGCGCGCAGGCCTTGATGACCGAGGCCGGGCTCGACGCGCTATTGCTGACGAGCGAACAACACGTGCGCTATGTCACAGGCTTCATCTCGCAATTCTGGGCCAGTCCGACCCGCCCTTGGTACGTGATCGTGCCCCGTGTCGGTCAGCTCATTGCGGTGATCCCAACCATCGGCGAAGCGGGCATGGCCGGAACTTGGGTCGAGGACATCCGAACTTGGCCGGCGCCGCAACCGGAGGACGACGGGGTTACCCTTCTGACCCAAGCTATTCGAGAGCTGCCGCGCCACTTCGGGCGCATCGGCGGCGAGTTCGGCCAGGAGATGGTGGTGCGCATGCCGCTGAACGACCTGCTTAGGGTGCGCGAGGCGGTTCGACCGCTGGAGTTCATCGACGGCAGCGAGGTCTTGCGCCGGCTGCGCGTGATCAAGTCGCCGGCGGAGATTGCCAAGATCGGGTTCGTCTGCGCGCTGACCTCGAGAGCTTTCCAAGCCCTGCCCGAACGATTGGCAGCCGGCATGAGCGAGTGGGAGACCTGCCGCGAGATGCGCTTGGAGGTGCTGCGGCGCGGCGCCGACGCCTCCCCTTACATGATGGGGCAATCCGGACCCGGTGGATACGACAACATCGTCATGGGACCAGGGCCCAGGCAGCTTACGGAAGGTGATGTCCTGATCATCGATACGGGTACGACCTTCGATGGCTACTTTTGCGATTTCGACCGCAACTTCGCCTTCGGCCAACCGGACGACGCGGTCCGGCGTGCCTACGACGTCGCCTACGACGCGACCGATGCCGGGATTGCCGCTTGCCGACCGGGGGCGACCACGACCGACCTGTGGCAGGCCATGACCGAGGTTTTGGACGCAGGCGGCGCGCTCGGCAACAACGTCGGCCGCCTTGGCCACGGTCTTGGCTTGCAGCTGACCGAATGGCCTTCGAACCGGCCGGGCGATGACACCGAGCTTGAGCCCGGTATGGTCATGACCATCGAGCCGGGGTTGGAGTTCGCTCCGGGGCGCATGATGGTCCACGAAGAAAATGTGGTTGTCACCGAAGACGGGTGCGAGCTGCTGACCGCGCGTGCCTGGCCGGAGATGCCGGTCATCGCTTGATCGGCATCACGGAGCGTCGATCTTCCGCTGGAGATAAGCGGAGAAGTAGCCCCGATATCGATCCTGTAGCTCCGAGCGCCTCCAGTCCGTTCCGGTGATGAGGCCTCTACAATGGGCCGATCCACAAGCGCAGCGCATATCGATGTCGGGCTCGTCATCGGTCATGGCATAGTCGAAGGTCAGCTCCTCATCCGCTTGGATATCGCGCATGGCGACGAAGGTGATCTCGCCGTTCAGACCCACATTTGGCTCGCAGGAATGGTTGAGGTGCATCATGCCCCCTTCTCTCTCGCACTCCTCTTTGGGCCCGATGAATAGTCCCTCACCGACCTGGATTTCCGCTGGTCCAAGCTGTTCCTCGACCCGATCGCGTTCTTCTTTGGTCATGATATAGCCGCCCTTGACGACCACGGTTTCGCCCTTCGTGATCGGCCGGTGCGCGAAGAGGCCGACGCCGTCAATCGCGCTGCGACGCTTTTCCACTTTCGGAGAAAAATAGGTAAGGACCATCCGGACACCTCTTGCTTCTGAAATCTGGGCTAACCGCAGATGCCATAATGCAGGCGAAAGAGGTCGTGGACGACCAGAAATTCAGAAAACCCCGCCGTGCGGACGCCGGATCGCCGCGCGCGGATTGATTATGCTCGGGTGACCGGTGAGCCTCGGCTCAGCGTCCTATGGACTGCTCGATCCCTTGCATGCTGTCGTTCATCGCCTTGCCGAGATTGCTGGCGGATTGGACCGCTGTCATGCCTGACTGAGAACGGTTAGGCTGTGCCGACAAGGTTTGGATAATATCCTCGTGGAACAAGCTGCCAAGGGCCATGGCGGCGATGGTGGCCAAAACCAGGAACTTCATGGTGCGCTCCTAAACAGATACTGGTTGAAGCCTTGGCCGTAAGTTTTAAAAAAAGATTA
>JBFELD010000371.1:0-3129 GCA_041552375.1 Kiloniellaceae bacterium
AAATCCTGCCTGACCATGCTCGCCGCCATCGCCTATCTGACCGGACAAGACGCCTTGGCCGAGGGCTATCTGGAGCGAACCCTCGACCTCTATCGGGAACACCAGGCCGAATATCCGAGCGACTCGGGCGCGCGTCTGCAGTATGGCCTCTTGATGCTCGCCCGCGGGCAAACCGATGAAGGCGAAGCCGCGTTCTCCCGGGTCGACATGCCGTTGACCACCCGGTCCGGCCCTCAGGGCGAGTTCATCGCCCGCTTTGAAAAAGGCATCGAGCGCGGCCTGCCGTTCATGCTCTTCACCGGCTCACCCTACAGCGGCTGCGAAGGTCTGGGCGACGTCATCGCCAACGGTCTGGAGGCGGCGAACGGCCCCTTGTCGCTGGGGCTTTTCCCGCGAACCAGCTTCATTCCCTCGCGCCTTTTCGTCGCCGCGCAAGGGGGCTTCGTCGCCAGCGAGACGGTGGCGCCCACACCCTACAACCTGGAACAAATGGCCGCCGCCGGGGTTTCCCGCACGGTGGTCGTCACACGCGATCCCAGGGCCGTGGCCTTATCCTGGGCGCAGGCCCTGCAAGTTGACCAGGGCCTGAAGCTGATGGCGCCCCTATGGCGCGAGATCTTCCCCTCGGCGCAGGTCCTGCGCGGGGGACCGACGGCGATTCTCGAATGGTGCATTGCAACCATCATACCGCTGGTCTGCCGGGTGCTTGCCGATTGGAAGGCCTTGGCCGATGAGGGGCGCAGCGCGATGGCCGTCGAGTTTTCCGCCATCGAGGCCAGCGCCGTCGACCCACTTGGCGAAGTTCGCCGGTTGCTCGCATTCTTCGGCGTCGACGAGAAAGCCTTCAACTCCGAGCGCGCTCAGCTCCCGGCACCGGTCGCGAACATCGGGGCCCCAGCCTGGAAAGCCGGTTTCACGGGTCGGCAGCTCGCCGACGCGAGCGCGCTGATCCCCGACGATATGGCCCGGGACTTCGGCTGGACGCGGTAATGTCCTGGTCCCGTTAAACTGGCCCCGTTAAAGAGGACGGCCGGCATCGTCGAGATAACCGAAGCGCCGCATCATTGGCCCATGGGCCTCCACGATGCGGGCGACCTGTGTTGAGTTGAGGGCCTCTCGCCACGCGCCGACGCGGCCTTCGCGAAAGAACGCGCGTCCGTCCTGGTGTCCCTCTACGAAGCGCCGTTCGCCTTCCTGCTTCTTCAGCTCGTCAAAGGAGGTGAATTGGATCGCCTTGCGAAGGCGCGGCCGCTCGAGCGTGACGTCGAGAAACCGCACCACCGCACCGAAGGCCTTGAAAGGCTTGCGCCGCATGTCCTCGTAGCGGGTGACGTGAAGCACCAAGCCCTGAGCGTTCAACCAGGTTCGCGCGTGACGCGACCAGCTCGCGACATACTGCTCGGCCGTCGTCTCGGAGGCGGGCAGGACCGCGGCGCGATCGCACAGGATCTCAATCGCGCGGTCGATCGGGATTTGAAAATGGTGGGCCAGCGATGCCGCCACATCCAAGGGATTGCGCACGATGTAGATGGCCCCGGCGGTCGCGCTCGGTGAGATCAGCGGGACGCCGCCGACCTTGGCGATCATGTTATGGGTCTTGACGAAGACGTCGTCGCGCCGGGTCTCGACGAACCAGTCCTGCACGGGCCCGCGCAGCCGGTTGATTTCCGCACGCGGCAGATCGGCGAAGGCCTTGCCGGAAAGCCTCTCGAAGTGCTCGATCTGGCTGTCGCCGAGGGCATAGCGCGGCAGGTCGTTGATGTGCAACGGCCCGTCGGGATTCTCCAGGTAGGTGGCGATGAAGGCGCGCATCCAGGTATTGCCCGACTTGGGGTAGGACGCAAGCCAGATGATCCCGCTCAAAGATCCGCTTCCTCGTTGCTAACGACAGGCGCCTCGGTGCCCACGTTCCGGGCTTGTGGTTTCATAATCCCACTGACGGGTCGCGGCAAGGCTGGGTCGGCGGGGCTCGGCACTTGTCGGCGGCGCGACCCTTCGCCATAATCGCCCGCCACGGGAAACGGGCCCGGCGACGACGAGAACTTCGAGGGCATCGATTTTGAGCGAGCTGACGTTCGAGGAGCTGCGGCCGAACGATCTTTTCATGTTCGCCCGCCAGCGTCTGGCGGAAGGGGAGAGGGATGTTGCTCGCGACGCCCTGGAAAAGGTGCTGCGCTTGGCGCCCGATCACTTCCAGGCAGCAACGCTCCTGGGCTCGATCAGCTTTCAGGTCGGCGACGATCTGCAGGGCGAGGCTTTCGTCGATCGCGCCATCGAGCTGACCCGGACCGCCGCCGAGAGACGCCCGCGCGACATGGGTCTGCGCGCTTCGCTGGCCAACCTCTTGACGACGCGCGGCCAGCGCGAGGAGGCCGAGCAGATCCTGCGCGAGGTGGAGTTGCCGATCTATCCGGTGCGCGCAACACAAGAGGAGTTCGACGCCCGGATCGCCGCGGCCAAGGCCCGTGGCCTGCCGTCGGTCCTCATCAACACCGTTCCCAAGTCGGCCAGCGAGAGCATCTGGAACCGTCTTGCCGAAGGGCTGGGACTGGCGCAGGGCCATATCTCTCTCTTCCTCTACCCGGACTGCTCGGTCGTACCCTCGCGCGCCGCCGTCGCCGCGCAAGGCGGCATCATCTCCAAGGAGCACCTGCCGGCCAGTGCGCACAACTTGACGGTCCTCGCCGAGCACGGATTCCAGCGGATCGTCTTTCACCTGCGCGACCCGCGACAGGTCACCGTCTCCTGGGCCCACTTCGTGCGCGACGACGTCTCGATGCGACTGATGGGTCCCCTGTGGCGCAAGGTCGTACCGCCGCATGCGGTCCTTTCCGCCGACCTGACCACGTTGTTGGATTGGTGCATCGACAACTTCCTGCCGCTGCTGCTCGAGTTCGTCGCCGGCTGGCGAGAAGTGGCCGAGTCGGAGATCGCGCCCTTCGATATCCGGTTCCTTTCCTTCGAGCGCTTTCTCGACGACCCGAACGGCTACCTCGATGAGGCCCTCGATTTTCTGCAGATCGACCCTGCCCACTTCAGCGCCGAGGCCGAGGCGGAGGTCGTTCACCTGCGCAAGGGCGAAAAGGACGAGTGGCGCGACGTCCTGTCGAAGGAGCAAAGGGCCCGGGC
>JBFELD010000372.1:0-3128 GCA_041552375.1 Kiloniellaceae bacterium
AACGACGTCGACCCTCTGAACATCGGGTCGGCGTTCTTCGAAATGACGACCCGCTTGATGACCAACCCCGCCCAACTCGTCGAAGCGCAGATGAGCCTGTGGCACGAGTACATGGCGCTTTGGCAGAACACGGCGCGGCGCATGCTGGGCGACGAGGTCGAGCCGATCGTCATCCCGGACATGAGCGACCGGCGCTTCCGGGACGAGGCCTGGGAGGAAAATCAGCTCTTCGACTTCATCAAGCAGTCCTATCTCTTGAGCGCACGCTGGTTGCAAACGACGGTCGGCCAGGTCGAGGGACTGGACGATAAGACCTCGCAGAAGATCGACTTCTACACCCGCCAATTCGTCGATGCGCTGGCACCGTCCAATTTCGTGATCACCAATCCGGAGGTTCTGCGCGCGACCCTGGAGACGCGCGGCGAAAACCTGCTCAAGGGACTGCAGAACCTGCTCGACGATTTGGAGCGCGGCAAGGGCCAGCTACGCATCCGCATGACCGATACCGAGGCCTTCGAGCCCGGCCACAATATCGCCATTACCAAGGGCTCGGTCGTCTATCAAAACGAGCTGATGCAGCTCATCCAGTACGACCCGACGACAGAGAAAGTCTTCAAGCGCCCCCTGCTGATCGTCCCGCCCTGGATCAACAAGTATTACATCCTCGACCTGCGCGAGAAGAACTCCTTCATCAAGTGGGCGGTCGACGCGGGCTTCACCGTCTTCGTCATCTCTTGGGTCAACCCCGATGCGACGCTGGCCGGCAAGACCTTCGAGGACTATCTGACCGAGGGGCCCTTCGCGGCGCTGGAGGCCATCGAGGCGGCCACCGGTGAGCGAGACGTAAATGCCGTGGGTTACTGCCTGGGCGGCACGCTTCTGGCCTGCGCCCTCGCCTACATGGCGGCAAAGGACGACGGGCGGATCAAGTCGTCGACCTTCCTGACCACCATGACCGACTTCGACGACCCCGGCGAGTTGGGCGTGTTCATCGACGAAGCGCAGCTTCAGGCGCTCGAAAAGAAGATGAACGAGCGCGGTTACCTCGAAGGTGCCGAGATGGCAACCACCTTCAACATGCTGCGCGCCAACGACCTCATCTGGTCCTTCGTGGTCAACAATTACCTGCTGGGCAAGGACCCCTTCCCTTTCGACCTGCTCTACTGGAACAGCGATTCGACCCGCATGCCGGCGACCATGCATTCCTTTTACCTGCGCAGCCTGTACCAGGAAAATCTGCTGAAGGAGCCTGGCGGCATCACGCTCCTGGGCGAGCCCATCGACCTCGGCAAGATCAAGCTGCCGGTCTGTCTGGTCTCCGCGCGTGAGGACCATATCGCGCCCTGGCAGGCGACATACGCCCTGACCCGCCTGGTCTCGGGGCCGGCCAAGTTCATCCTCGCCGCATCGGGACATATCGCCGGGATCGTCAATCCGCCGGCGGCGAACAAGTACTGCTATTGGACCAGCGACCGGAAAGCCCGCAAGCCGGACACTTGGCTGAAGAACGCCGAGCAGCACGAGGGATCCTGGTGGCCCGAGTGGGCCCGGTGGGTCAAGCGCAAGAGTGGTGCCAAGATCGACGCCCGAAAACCGGGCGGCGGCAAGTTGAAGGTTATCGAGCCGGCGCCGGGCTCTTACGTCAAGGTCAAGGCCGAGGCCTAAGGCCTCATTCGCGCGCCAGATACTGCGCCGCCAATCCCGAATACAGTTGCGAGAGATAGGCGAACTGGCCGCGTTCCTCCTCGCTCAGGTCGCGGCGGAATTTGGCCGGCGTGCCGGCCCAGAGCTGGCCCGTTTCCACCACCTTGCGCGGGCCGATCAGAGCGCCGGCCGCGACCATGGCACCGGTCTCGACCCGCGCCTCGTCCATGACCACCGCGCGCATACCGACGAAGGACCCGGACTCCAACGTGCAGGCATGGATCAAGGCCATATGCCCGATCGTCACGCCGTCGCCGATCGTTGTCGGCATGCCGCCGCCGGTCTCGCGGTAGTCGCCGGCCGGATCATGGTTGCAGTGGACGACGGTGCCGTCCTGGATATTGGTATCGGCACCGATGCGGATGCGGTTCACATCGCCGCGGATGACGCAACCGTACCAAACCGAGGACCCCGGCCCGATCTCGACGTCACCGATGATCACGGCGTTCTCCGCAACGAAGGCCTGGGGGTGGATGCGCGGCGTCATGCCGTTGAAGCTCAGGATTTCGGCCGGCATCGCGCTTGCCCTCCCCGCTTGCTCACTCGAAGCCGGCCAGACGCTTCAGAGCGTCGAAGTCGATCAGCCACCAGCCCAGCAGCAGGAGGATGATCGGGCCGATGACCCAGGTGTACCAGGGCACGATCAACGGATTGCGGGCGCCGCAGACCTGACAGATGTCCTGATCGACCATCAGCGGCTCGTTGCACTTGTGGCAATAGCGTTGCTTCATCGGAGCCCCCGCTGGTCGTGCCTCAAGGGCAGGCGAAAAAAGAATTCGACGCTGAGGCTTCGGTCGCCCAGCGAGCGGGTCATCGGCGCGCGGTGAAAGCCCAGGCGCGCATAAAACGAATGCCCGCGGGCAAAGCGGGTGTCACTCCAGCAGACGATCTCGGCCGCCCCCCGATCGCGCGCGGCTTCTTCGACCAGCGCGAAGAGCCGTGAGGCCAGACCGGTCCCGCGCTCCCCCGGGCCGATGTAGAGATGGTGCAGCTCGATCCCCTGTGACGAGGGCAGGAACCCGGCGCTGCCGATGATCCCGCCGCCGCGCTCGGCCACCCAGAAGGCGCCACCGGCCTCGGTAAAGTGACTGGCAACAGCGCGCAAGGCCGTCACCTCCTCCTCGACATCTAGGACGCAGCCGGGATACTCGCCATAGCAGCCGGCGATCAGGTCGATCACGGCTGGCGAATCGCCATCGCGGGCCGGACGGATCTCTATGTCCCGCCCCGGCACCTCGCTTTTTCCCTCGTTCCGCGCAAGCGTCATCATTCGGTCACAGTCATTCGTCACTAACGTCCCAACACGTCTCAAAACAGTACGTGGAGTGCGTTCATGTTGAAAGCCCGCCCAAGGTTTCCTCGCCCCTTCTCCCTCACTACCGCTTGTCTCGCATTCGCCGCCGCCCTGTCAAACCCCGCGGCCG
>JBFELD010000373.1:0-3124 GCA_041552375.1 Kiloniellaceae bacterium
ATCTTCATCACCCGCCCAATCGCCGGGCCGATCACCATCATCGCCATCGTGTTGCTCTTTCTGCCGCTCGCCAAGCTGATTTGGAGCAAGGTCAGGCAGCGGCAATGAGGAACCATTTGGACCGCCGGAAACGCAAGCGCCAGAGAGTGATATTGCATGGGCTTGAGGCTTGGTGTATTGTATACCAGAGATCAGATCCAAGGCTGACCGAACGGGCCCGGCACTGTGGGACAGGCCCTTCAAGCCCCGGCCAACACAGCCTTGAGACCATCGAGTGAGGGAGACGAACCCCATGGGGGATACTGCCAGCGATACCTTGGTCAGGAAGGACCGCACCGGTGAGGTCGTCTCGGGCGGACATCTGGTCGCCAAGGCATTGAAGAACGAGGGCGTGGACACGGTCTTCACGCTCTGCGGCGGTCACATCATCGACATATATGACGGCTGCGTCGACGAGGGCATCCGCATCGTCGATGTCCGCCACGAGCAAGTGGCCGCCCACGCCGCCGACGGCTATGCGCGTCAGACCGGTAAACTCGGCTGCGTGGTGACGACCGCCGGGCCCGGCTGCACCAACGCGGTCACCGGCATCGCCACGGCCTGGCGATCGGAGAGCCCGATCCTCCATATCGGCGGACAAGGCGCCCTCACCCAACACAAGATGGGATCGCTGCAAGACTTGCCCCACGTCGACATGATGGCGCCGATCACCAAGTTCGCAGCCGGCGTGCGCAGCACCGAGCGCGTGGCGGATATGGTCGCCATGGCGGCGCGCGAGTGTTTCAACGGCGCCTATGGGCCCTCTTATCTCGAGATCCCGCGCGACATTCTCGACCGCGAGATCCCAAGCGAGGCGGCGGTCATCCCACACCAAGGAGCGTACCGCGCCTCGACCAAATCGATTGGTGACCCGGCCGACATCGAGCAGCTCGCCGACATTCTCGTGCGGGCGAAGAAGCCGGCCATGCTGCTGGGCTCACAGGTCTGGATGGCCCGCGGCCACGAGGCGGCGATCGCGCTGGCCCGCACGCTCAATATCCCGACCTATATGAATGGCGCCGCCCGGGGCCTCCTGCCGCCGGGCGATCCGCACTACTTCAACCGCACCCGGCGCCAGGCTTTCAATACCGCCGACGTCATCGTCATCGTCGGCACGCCCTTCGACTTCCGCATGGGCTACGGCAAGCGGATCCGCGACGAGGCAACCCTGGTGCAGATCGACATGGACTATCGCACGGTCGGCAAGAACCGCGATATCGACCTCGGGCTGGTCGGCGATCCAGGCGCGGTCCTTCAGGGGGTGCTCGACGCCGCGAGCGGACGAAGCGACAACGGTGCCGAGGGGCGCAAGGGCTGGATGCAGGAGCTGCGCGCCGCCGAGGACACGGCCGGCGATAAGCTGATGGCGCTGTTCATGTCGGATCAGTCGCCCATCCATCCTTACCGCGTCGCTTGGGAGATCAACGAGTTCCTGACCGAGGACACGATCTACATCGGCGACGGCGGCGATGTCGTCACCATCTCCGCCCAGGCGGTTCAGCCGCGCAGTCCGGGCCATTGGATGGATCCCGGCGCGCTCGGAAGTCTCGGTGTGGGGACGGGATTCGCGATGGCGGCCAAGCTCGCCCACCCGAACAAGGAGGTGCTTTGCTATTACGGTGACGGCTCCTTCGGCATGACGGCATTCGACATGGAGACCGCCAACCGCTTCGGCGCGCCCTATATCGCCGTGGTCGGGAACAATTCGGCCATGAACCAGATCCGCTACGGCCAAATCGCCAAGTACGGCGAGCAGCGCGGCAACGTCGGCAACAAGCTGGGCGACGTGCCTTTCTCCAAGTTCGCCGAGATGCTGGGCGGCTACGGCGAAGAGGTCCACGACCCGAACGAGATCGGGCCGGCGCTGCGGCGCGCGCGGGAGGAGGTTCTCTCCCGCGGCCGCTCGGCCGTGGTCAACATCTGGGTCGATCCCAACGAATACGCGCCCGGCACCAAGGCGCAAACCATGTACAAGTGAATGTCGGACAGCCCTTCGCGGGAATTTCTTGAAACCAAATGCATGGCGATGAGAGAGACGAATAGATGACCAAGGCATTGGAAGGTGTGCGTATTCTAGATATGACGCACGTCCAGTCGGGGCCGACCTGCACACAGCTTCTCGCGTGGTTCGGCGCCGATGTTCTGAAGGTGGAGAGACCCGGCGTGGGCGATATCACCCGCGGCCAGTTGCGCGATATTCCCGACGCCGACAGCCTCTACTTTACGATGCTGAACGGCAACAAGCGCAGCCTGACCCTCAACACCAAGTCGGAAAAGGGGCAAGAGATCTTCACCAAGCTGCTGCAGGCTTGCGACGTGATGGTCGAGAACTTCGCCCCCGGCGCGCTCGATCGGATGGGCTTCACCTGGGAGCGCATCCAGGAAATCAATCCGCGCCTGATCTATGCCTCGGTCAAGGGCTTCGGCCCGGGTCCCTACGAGGACTGCAAGGTTTACGAGAACGTGGCGCAATGCACCGGCGGCTCGGCCTCGACCACCGGCTTCGACGACGGCCCGCCGCTGGTCACCGGCTCGCAGATCGGCGACTCGGGAACCGGCGTGCATCTGGCCTTCGGTATCGCCACCGCACTATACCAACGCGAGCAGACCGGCCGCGGCCAGCGGGTGGTTTGCGCCATGCAGGACAGCGTCCTCAACCTCTGCCGGGTCAAGCTGCGCGATCAGCAACGGCTCGCTCACGGCCCGCTGAAGGAGTATCCCCAGTACCCGAACGGTACCTTCGGCGACGAGTGCCCGCGCTCGGGCAACGCCTCGGGCGGTGGCCAGCCCGGCTGGGCCGTGCGCACCAAGGGTGGCGGCCCCAACGACTATATCTACGTCATCATCCAGCCGCCGGGCTGGGAAGTGTACATGAAGCTCTGCGGGCGCGAGGAGCTGATCACCGATCCCGAGTGGGCAACGCCCGAGGCGCGCCTGCCAAAGCTCGACCAGTGCTTCGCCATGATCGAGGAGTGGACCATGACCAAGGACAAGTTCGAGGTCATGGAAATCCTCAACCAGCATAACGTGCCCTGCGGGCCGATCCTCTCCATGAAAGAGCTGGCCGAAGAGGGCTCGCTGCGAG
>JBFELD010000374.1:0-3106 GCA_041552375.1 Kiloniellaceae bacterium
ATGATCAGCTCTTCGACGGAGAGGGCTACGTGCCGCTGGAGTCCGGCTATGGACCGGGAACCGACGAGTCCCATTGGGATGAGTTCGTCTTCGGTAACGAGCTCATGACCGGTTTCATCGACATCGGCCCCTCCGGCAACTACGTCTCCGGCATGACCGTCGCCTCTCTGGCCGATATCGGCTACGTCATCGATAGCGGGTCGTATAGCCAGCAGGTAGAGCACGTGGTTTAGGAGGCGCGCTCGCCTGCACGGGTGAATTCACGTCCTCCCTCTCTCGTGAAATCTTGACGTCGTCGGGACATTAGGCTTTAAGGCCATCCATGACCGATGGCCTTGTGCGAAACGACCTGATCGAGCTGCTGGAGCGGCTGGGAAGCGACAGCGACCAGGATGCGCTTGACGCGGCGCGGGAATTGCATATCCGAGTGTCCGCCGCAGATCTGAATTGGGGTGATCTGCTCGTCCCCGATCCCGGCGGATCGCCCGAGCCGGAACCGTCACCGGGCGAACCCGAAGCTCCCGCCGATACCGATGCCGACAACGCGGACTCCCTTGCGCTGATCGACAAGATGCTCGCCAGGCCCGATATTTCCGAGGATTTCCGCGGCGAGTTGGAAGACTACAAAGCCGACATCGCCAAGGGTGATTTCGAGGACCGTGATCACCGCTATATTCGCGCTCTTCACGAGCGTCTGTCGTAGCGGCGTCTCTACCCTAACGATCCCGACCCGACCCCGGCCTAGTCCTGTTGCTCCAGGACCGCGGCCCGGCCCGCCTCCAGTTGGGCCATCTGCTTATAGGCGACATAATACTTGTAGATGTTGCGAACGTAGATCACGGGCTCGCGACTTATCACCTTACTGACCGCGATTTCCGTCTCACCGAACCAGTGATTTGGATCCAGGCCCATCTCGGCCGCCTTCTTGCGTGCCTTGGCGATGTTCGCCGGTCCGGCATTATAGGCGGCAAAGGCGAAGAGCGTCCGGTTCAAGGGGTCGATCTCGTCCATAGTGAAGTAGCGTTCTTTCAAAAAGCGCAGATATTTCACCCCTGCATGAATGTTGGGTTCGGTCTTCTCGATACCCGAAATACCGACATTCGGATCGGCCGCCGTGGAGGGAAGGACCTGCATGACGCCGATGGCGCCGGCGGCGCTCTTCTTGGTCTGATCCAGCTTCGACTCCTGATACCCCTGGGCGACGATCATCAACCAGTCGAAGTCATACTCGCCGGCGTATTTCTTGATGAGATCGACCGTCGCCTTATACCTCTTCGCGGCGTCCCCGGAGCGCACATCATCGATCCAGTCGGGATTCTGCAGATAACGCTTGATCAGAATGTTGCCGAGCAGCGTGCCCTTCTTCGCCTCCTTGACGAAGGCGTTCACCGCATCCATCAGCTTCGGGTTGTCCGGACGCAACGCCCAGGCGATCGACCCGCCCGAGTGGACCGAGAGATCCTCGTGGACCGTGATCTTGTCGAACACCTGAGCCCAGAGCGCCGCCTTGTGGCTATCGACGATCACCGCCGGGATCAACCCGGCGTTGACCATCTCGAGGAGTTCGTAATCCTCGAGCAATTCGTCAGCTTCGACCACGGGGATGGGCGCCTGCCCGGCCCCCTCCCGCTGATGGTTCAGGGCGGAAAGGTGCTCGAAGTAGCTGCTGGACTTGCGGATCTGGACCGCGGAAGTCGCGAGATCGTCGAGGCTCTTGATCGCCGGCGCGGCGGGGCCGGTGACCACCAGCTCGGCAACATCCGGATAGGTCGGATCGGAGAACGCAACCTGCTTTTGACGGGCGGGTGTGATCGTCAGATTGGCGGCGGCGATATCGCCCCGCCCTTCGATCAGATAGGGGATCAGATCGTCGCGGGCGACTGGAATGAGGACGATGTTGAGCTCGGCGTGCTTCTTCTTGAGACGCTTTTCCATATACGTCTCGAACTCGTGGGTCACATCAACCGCCAGGCCCTTGCGCTCGACGCCATCGTAGGTGAAGAAAATCGGATTGTAGGCGGTCAAGACCCGAATGAAGCCCCGCTCGACCATTCCATCGAGATCCCCAACCCAAGGCTCCAGCGCGTGCGCGAGCACCTCCGCCGTCTCTTCGGGTGGGACCGTGTCCTTCGCCTGCGATAGGTCGTCCTTGCCCGTCTCCGCGCTTTCCTCGGTCTGCGCGGTGGTGGTGGACATCTCAGCGGTAGGCTCGTCCTCGCGGGCAACGGGCAGGCTCTCCTGTCCGTCACCCGAAAAAACGAGAACCGATAGGCCGAGCCCAATGATGGCCACGGCCGCGATTGCACCAGTAATCAAATATGCCCTGCTCCCCATTATCGTGCCTAGCGTCCCTCAACCTGACGATCCCCTGCGTCGGCGCGTCACCCGAGCGGCGCCAGGGCGCAGTTCAATTACGGTGGCAAGACCTTACAACCACCCTCTCTTCTCGTAGCCTTGCTGGACCAGATCGACGACCTCCGAGGCCGTGCGCTCCGCAGCGGCCTCGATCGTCTCCGGCCCGACTTCCTTGACCACCGCCACACCTCCGCCGATGGCCGCGCTTTTCGCCAGGTTGCCGGTGACGGCCCCGGCACCCAACGGCACGAGCATGCCGGGCATGTTGCCGCCCTCGGCCTCGATCTCGGCAAAACCCAGATTCTTCAGGCCGGACCCCGTCATCTGGTAGACCTCGACGATAGTCCTGAGCTCAGCCGCCCCCATTCCAAAGCCGATCAGCATACGTTGCAGTCTGTCGCCCTGGTCGATGGTCACGAAATAGCCTTCGATCAGGACATCGCTCAGCGCCGGCGCTCCCGCATCGCCAGCCCGTTGGGCGGTGATGTCCAGCTCCTGGAGCTTGGCGACGATTTTCTCAGCCGCCCTAGCCCCCAACTCGCGGCCGAGCTCACGTTCGCCATCGGTAACCGGCTCATCACGTTCCTCGAAAAGCTCGGCGATTTCCGAACCCGGGCGCACCTGCTCCGGCGACGCCGTGAAGTCGGCCACGATGATGCGGTTGGGTTTGGCGAGTTCCTGGTCCGCCGCCTTGGCTTCCCTCTTTTCCACATCACTGGACGCGCATCCGGCAACGAACAACAGACAGCTC
>JBFELD010000375.1:0-3084 GCA_041552375.1 Kiloniellaceae bacterium
CACGGTGAAGCCGATGCCCGCCTCCATCGGATCGGTCTGGTCGTCGAACTCGCTGCCGGCGAAGATCAGCCCGGCCTCGATCCTCAGCATGTCGAGAGCCTCCAGCCCCAGAGGCATCAGGCCATGCGGCTCGCCCGCGCTCCAAAGGGCATCCCAGACCTCGGGCCCATGCTTGGGATGACACCAAACCTCGTAGCCCAGCTCGCCCGTATAACCAGTCCGCGAGACGATCACGGGAATGCCTTGATGGCCGCCCAGACGGCCGATCGAAAAGCGGAACCAGCCCAGCTCCTCGATAGAGGCTTGCGCCGGCGGCGTCCAGATGACGTCTTTGAGGATCTCGCGGCTGGCCGGACCCTGGAGCGAGAGATTATGGAGCTGATCGGTGGAGGACTTGACCCACACGTCCAGGCCCATCTCCGCTGCTTGCTTGCGGAACCACTCGCCGCCGTAATCGGTCCCGCCGATCCAGCGGAAGTTGTTGTCGCCCAGGCGGAAGAGCGTACCGTCGTCGAGCATGGTCCCGGTGTCGTAGCAAACGGCGGAGTAGACCACCTGCCCCACCGCCAGCTTGCGAACGTTGCGTGTCAGGCAACGCTGCATCAGGGTTTCCGCATCCGGCCCCAATATCTCGAACTTGCGCAGGGCCGAGAGATCCATGGCGATGGCCTTCTCCCGGCAAGCCCAGTACTCGTCGATGGCGCCGTGATTGGTATAGGCGTTGGGTAGCCAGAAGCCGTTGTACTCGACGAAATCACGGGTCAGGCTCGAGGTGCGTGGGTGGAACCCGGTCTCCTTGGTCATCTCCGCCTCCGCGCGGGTGTTCTTGCGAAAGCCGATGGAACGGCCGAAGCGCTCCCCGGCCTCGTAGACCCGGACATGTATATCCGTCGGGGTCCAACCATTGGCGATGCTGATATCGTCCGGACAGGCCGAGGACACGCAGACCAGATCGGTCAAGGCCCGCAGCAAGATCCGATCGCCCGGCCGGGACCAGGGCTCATCCAGATAGAACTGGTTATGGTCGTCGATGCCCGTGTTGTAGAAAAAGTTCATCGCCATCCAGCCGGCCCGCGGCACGACGCCGAAGGGCTCGAGCGCGCCGTTGAAATTCTCTGAACAGTTGACGTGGCCGGGATATCCCATGTCGTCATAGTATTTCGCCGCGCAAGCCAAGCCGAAGGCGTCGTGGCGCCGGCAGGTGTCCTGCACGATCTCCACCAGCGGCTCCATGTCCTGGTCGTAATATTTCGACATCAACCCGGGGCCGGGGTAGCCCTGGCCCATCAGGGTGCGTGTCGTCGTGACGTCGAGGCAGCGCTCGATACCCCGCTCCAGCATATCTGTGCGGAAGGCTTGGAGGTCGGAGCATTGCCGGCCCTCGACGTCGGTGATCTCGATCCACTGTCCGGTCGACACTTCAAAGGCGGATGCCGTCGCCCGGTCGATCCGAAGATCGAGCCGCGGGTCGGCCAGCGGGTCGGGTAAGGGCCTGGTCGCGGCGCGGTCCACCGGTCGGGCTCTCTCGACGAAGAGCTCGATATCGCTTGGCGGGTCCTGAGCATCCACGGCCATCGGCCCGCCCGGAGCGGCGACGAGCAACGTCATGCCTGCCTCGGCGGTCATGCGATCCTCAGCACCGGCGCGGCTTTCGGGCCCGAAGAGGTCGAGCGAACGCAAACCCTCGAGGCTGCACCCCTTGCTGGCGAGCGCCTCGGCCCGCGCCTGGCCGGCACCGGAGAGCAGAGATTGGGCACCTTTCGCCGCGCCGGACGCAGCACGTCCCAGCATCTCCGACCGGCAGCGGCCCTTCGGATCGAAGGCCACCAGTTCGCAGTTTTGTCGGCCCTCCAAATCGATCAGCCGAAGGTTGTCGCCGGCCTCGAGATCGATGACGATCGACCCACCGCCCTTGACCAGGTAGCGTTCCGTTCCCGGCGGAAGCGATCTGACCCCCGGGCGAAGAATGCCTCCCATCCGCACCGTCCCACTGTTGCCCGTAACCTGACCGGCCATGAGGCCATTCGTCACCGGATACGGCTCATTCTTTTGACGCCGCCGTCGCGCGGCGGCCGGGAATGCTATCAACCGGGCCCTTGGCTCGTCAAAGTCTTATGCCCCGGAATGCGACGGGTCCAATCGGTTGAACCCCTATCTCGGCGCCGATACACTGCAACTCGGAAGCGAGACAAGGAAAGTCGCTCGATGGCCATCTTATCGGTGGACTCACTGACGATGCGCTTCGGCGGATTGGTCGCCGTCGACAACCTCAGCTTTGCCGTCGAGCCCGGCGAGATCCGCGGCCTGATCGGCCCCAACGGCGCCGGCAAGACCACGACCTTTAACGTCATAAGCGGCTTTTACGCGCCGACTTCGGGGGCCATTCACTACCAAGGGCAGAACATCTCCGGCAAGAAGGTGAGCGCCATCGCCGCCATGGGCCTGGTGCGCACCTTTCAGCTATCGACGCTGTTTCAGGAATTCAGTCTCCTGGACAACGTCCTGGTGGGCTGCCATCTGACGCAAAAGCCGAGCCTTCTGGGCTCGGTGCTCCGCACCGATGGTGACAACCGCCGCGCGGCGCAGGAACGGGCCGAGGAAATCCTCGCGTTCTTCGATCTCGCCGATCGCCGTCACGATCTCGCCGCCGAGCTGCCGCACGGCCTGCAGCGCGCGCTTGGCATCGCCGTGGCGCTGGCCGCCGACCCGAAAGTCCTGCTCCTGGACGAGCCCTTTACCGGCATGAACCAGGAGGAGACGCGACACATGATGGAGCTCATGCGGGGTATCCAGGACAAGGGCATTACCTTACTGCTGGTCGAGCACGACATGCAGGCCGTCATGGGGCTCTGCGACAAGATCACCGTGCTCAACTTCGGTCGTCTGCTGGTTGAAGGCACGCCCGAGGAGATCCGCAGCGACCCCGAAGTGATCGGGGCCTATCTCGGGGCCCCGCACTATGCTGCTTAAGCTCGAGGAGGCAACGGTCCACTACAAGAAAGTGGCCGCGCTGAAGGGCGTGTCGATGGGCGTGCCGCATGGCGGCATCGTCACCATCATCGGCGCCAACGGGGCGGGCAAGAC
>JBFELD010000376.1:0-3055 GCA_041552375.1 Kiloniellaceae bacterium
GCGCTCGGACATTCCGGTCACTCAGTTCAGCATGAAGTATGTCGAGGAAGCGGGGCTGGTGAAATTCGATTTCCTCGGCCTCAAGACCCTGACCGTTTTGGCCAAGGCCTGTGAGTTGATCGCGCAGACCGGGACGCGGATCGATCTCGCGGCACTTCCTTTGGACGACCGCAAGACCTTCGAGATGCTCTGCCGGGCCGAGACGGCGGGCGTGTTCCAGCTTGAATCGTCCGGCATGCGCGACGCGCTGCGTCGGCTGCGGCCCGACCGTTTCGAGGACATTATCGCGGTGGTCGCGCTCTTCCGACCGGGGCCGATGGAGAACATTCCCAGCTATATCGCCCGCAAGCACGGCGAGGAGCCGATCGACACCCTCCATCCCAGCATCGCCGACATCCTGACCGAGACCTACGGCATCATGATCTATCAGGAGCAGGTGATGCAGATCGCTCAGGAGCTGGCCGGCTACTCCCTAGGCAAGGCCGACCTCCTGAGGCGCGCCATGGGCAAAAAGATCAAATCGGAGATGGAGGCCCAGCGCCATGATTTCATCGAGGGCGCGGTGGTGCGCGGCGTGCCGCAGCGAAAGGCCGAGACCATCTTCGCTCTGGTCGACAAGTTCGCCGGTTACGGGTTCAACAAGAGCCACGCCGCGGCCTATGCTTTGGTCGCCTATCAGACCGCGTTCCTGAAGGCCAACTTTCCGGTCGAGTTCATGGCCGCCACCATGATTTACGACACGCACAACACGGATAAGCTCAATCAGCACCGGCAGGAATTGCAGCGCCTCGGGATCGAGCTGCTGCCGCCGGACATCAACCGCTCCCAGGCGACTTTCTCTGTGGAGCGCCGCGAGGACAAGCCGGCGGCGATCCGCTATGGCCTGGCGGCGGTCAAGAATGTCGGCGGCGGAGCAATGGGCGCCTTGGTTCAGGCACGCGGCGAGAGCGGCCCCTTCAAGAGCGTGATGGACTTCGCGCGGCGTCTCGATGCGAGGCTGATCAACAAGCGTCAAGTCGAAAGCCTTGCCGCGGCCGGTGTTTTCGACAACCTCGATTCCAACCGGGCCCGGCTTTTCGCGGCCGCTGAGACCCTGGTGCGCTGCGCCGCCGCCGAATCGCAACGTCGGGAATGTGGCCAGGGTCTGCTCTTCGACGGTGAGCAGGCGGAGGCCGAGCAGGACCGGCTGCAGCTGCCGCTGCTCGAGGATTGGCCGACCATGGAGCGCCTCCGCCACGAGTTCGAGGCGATCGGCTTTTATCTCTCGGCACATCCGCTCGATGCCTATGGGAATCTCACCAAGCTGGAGGTGCTTCCCTACAGCGAGGTGTTGCGCACCAAACTTTCCGGGCGGTGCAAGCTGGCGGGCATCGTCATCGGAAAACGCGAGCTGAACAGCCGCAAGGGCAACCGTATGGCTTTCGTGCAGTGCTCCGACGCCGGCGGCGTGTTCGAGGTGACCCTGTTCTCGGAGGTTCTGTCCCGCAGCCGCGACCTCCTCGATGCGGCCGAGCCCCTGTTGTTCAACGTCACGGTGGAATGGATGCCGGGGGCCGAGCAGCCGCGGCTGACCGTGCACGATTTGGAATCTCTGGAAATACGCGCAGCGGAGGCAGTCCGTGGGATCAGGGTATTTCTCGACGATGTCGGTCCATTGAACTCGATCCGCAGCCTGCTCGAGCGCGACGGCAAGGGGCGGGGTAAGGTGGTCTTGCTACTCGATCTGGAGGGCAAGCAAGAGGTGGAGGTCAAGTTGCCCGGCGGTTATCGGTTGTCACCCTCCGCCTATCAGGCGATCAAAGCCATCCCCGGTGTGGTGACGCAAGACTTCTGAGCCCCGTTCCGGGTCGCCTCGACGGGGGACCGTGACGGGGATTTTGCTTGCATTCACCGGCGGGTAAGGATATCACGCCGGCCAATCAATCGTTACACCTCGCACGCGGGTGACGGCGGTCGGAGGGGAGACATCCCGAGGATCGCTCCGGTGTTCCTTCAAAGGAATGAACGCCCGCGGTGGCAAAACCGGAGAAAGATCATGGCGCTTCCGCACTTTACCATGCGCCAGCTCCTCGAAGCTGGTGTTCATTTCGGCCATACCACTCGTCGTTGGAACCCGAAGATGGCTCCCTTCCTCTTCGGCGTGCGCAACGGCGTTCACATCATCGACCTGGAGCAAACGGTTCCGCTTTTGCACCAGTCGTTGGTCGCTGTCCGCGACATCGTTGCCGCCGGCGGGCGTGTGCTGTTCGTCGGCACCAAACGTCAGGCGAGCGACCTCCTTGCCGATTCGGCCAAGCGCTGCGGCCAGTACTACGTCAATCACCGCTGGCTCGGCGGTATGATGACGAACTGGAAGACGATCTCCAATTCCATCAAGCGCTTGCAAGTGCTCGAGGACCAGATGGCTAAAGAGGATATCGGCCTGACCAAGAAGGAGCTGCTGAACCTGACGCGCGAGCGTGACAAGCTCGACCGGGCACTGGGCGGCATCAAGGAAATGGGCGGCCTGCCCGACGTGCTGGTCGTGATCGACACCAATAAGGAACATATCGCGGTCAAGGAAGCCGTGATCTTGGGCATTCCCGTCGTCGGTGTCGTCGATTCCAACTCCGATCCCGAGGGCGTGACCTATCCGGTGCCCGGCAACGACGATGCGACACGGGCTATCAGGCTCTATTGCGACCTTCTGGCCGACGCGGTCCTCGACGGCATTCAGGTCGAGGTCGCGGCCAGTGGTGCCGACGTCGGCGAGGCCGAGGAAGGCCCGCAGGAAAGCTTGCCGGCCGAAGGCGAGGTAGCGCAAGCCACGGCCGAGGCGGCCCCGGCGGAAGAACAGGCCGCCAAGACTTCGACGGAAGAACAAGCCGCCGAGGCACCGGCAGACAAACCGGCCACCACGGAGGTGTCGAGCCCCGATGCCGCGAAGACGGAGACGGCGGCTTCCAAAGCGGAAGAGGTCCCGGCTGCAGCCGAGACAGAGGCCGCCGAGGCACCGGCATCCGGCACCGAAGAAAAGGGCGAGGCCCCGGCTGCCGAGGAGACCGGGAAGGCCGCC
>JBFELD010000377.1:0-3025 GCA_041552375.1 Kiloniellaceae bacterium
CGATCGCGCCGCTGTGCAGGCTGCACGCGCTCTCCGGGGACGGGAAGGTCCTCAAGCTGCTCAGCGAGGGCTGCGCCAAGCCTCTGCCTTCCGACAGCTACTTCGCGGCCCCGATGTTCACGGCGGGGCAGTACGGCTACGTGGGGGCGGTGACCGGCAATGCCTACCTACAGACCGACCAGTCAGGAAATTTCCAATTGAACCTGGCCGGCAATAGCGGCGCCGGGGTCATCTCGCCCTCCTCGCTGGAAAGCTCGACCGTCGATCTAGCAGAGGAATTCACCAACATGATCATCACCCAGCGTGCCTATTCGGCAAGTGCGCGGACCATCACCACGGCCGATGACATGCTGGAAGAGCTGATGCGTATTCGTCGGTAATTCGTGATTTCATGACCTGAAAACTGGCCCGGACGGCTTGACCGTCCGGGCATTTCTTTTGCCTAAAGGCCTCAAAATTCTCGCACTTTCACGCGCAAGACAAAAATTCTTCGTTTAGCATTTTGTAAAGACGCCACTGCTAGTTTTAGCGCTCTGTCGATCACTGAATACGGACGGAGTTCGTTTGATGCAAGCCCGCAGCCCAGGTAGGCCTGATAGCGTTATCGGTCCGGCAGGCAAGCCGCTGACCCTAGATGATCTTCCCAGCCCAGAAACCAAACGTTGGGTTGTCCGCCGCAAGGCCGAGGTCGTCACCGCGGTGCGCGCCGGCCTATTGACGCTGGAAGAAGCCTGCGAGCGCTACAGCCTATCCGTGGAGGAATTCCTCTCCTGGCAGGCTTTGATCGACAAGCACGGAATGCGCGGCCTTCGCACGACGAAGCTCAAGGAATACCGCCGCAAGAAGATCGCCGATGCCAATCTGGCGTCGATATCCTCTCCGCGCCTTTGAGACCCGACGAATTCCACCCGCTTATCGCGACCTTCCGAGACCGGATTTTCATCGCCCCCCGCTAGCGTCCGCGCAAGGCACTCGCCCTCTGATCGCGGGGTGTCACAATCACCATGAGCCGTGTCCGGTAAAAAACTAAAATTTAATGAAAATTCCTCGGCAATATTTTCCCCGCGACTAGGCAATTTCTTCCCGTCTTTAACCCCCCCTTTACCGGCAAAGCCTAGCTTTTCCAGCAGGACCGGGGGAGCACCAATCTCGGATCGTGCGGACCCGGCGACGCGCGGATCACCCGAACCGAGTATAAGCAACCAGGACGGATGGCGTTGAACAGTTTTCTCGGCACATTTCGCAGCCTCGGCCCCGCCAAACTGGCGACCATCGCAGCCATCGGGGCAGGACTAATCGCCTTTTTCATCTTTCTCAGCACCCGGTTGGCTACGCCGGAGCTGGCGTTGCTCTATGCCGAACTCGACGGCCAGGACAGTGGCCGGATCGCCAGCATCCTGGACGACAGGCAGGTAGAGTATGAGCTGAGCGCCGACGGAAGCCGCATCATGGTTCCCGCCTCGCAGGTCGGCCGCCTGCGCGTGGCCATGGCGGAGGAGGGCCTGCCCCACGGTGGTTCGATCGGCTACGAGATCTTCGACCGGTCCGACGGCATCGGCACGACCAGCTTCGTTCAGAACATCAATCATTTACGCGCTCTCGAAGGCGAGATCGCGCGCACCATCCGCTCGGTCAGGAACATCAAGCAGGCGCGGGTCCACCTGGTCTTGCCGGAACGCCAGCTGTTCAGCCGCGAACGCCAGGAGCCCAGCGCCTCGATCGTGATCGCCCAGGCCGGCCTGCAGCCGATCGGTCGCCAGGAAGTGCTCGCCGTCCAGCACCTTGTCGCCTCCGCGGTGCCGGGCTTGAAGCCGCAAAAGGTCTCGATCATCGATTCCAAAGGCAACCTCCTGGCCAAGGGAGTGGACGGCGAAGACGTCAAACAGGTCGCGACGACGGCAGAAGAGATGCGGGTCTCCTATGAAAGCCGCACGGCACGGATGATCGAGGACATGCTGGCCCGCTCGCTGGGCGCCGGGTCCGTGCGGGCCCAGGTCACGGCAGACATGGACTTCGACCGCGTCACCGAGAATTCGGAGATCTACGACCCTGACGGTCAGGTCGTCCGCTCGACCCAGGTCGTCGAGGAGTCGACCTCGGAGACCGATAACCAGCCCCCCGGCGTCACCGTCGGTGCGAACCTCCCGGGAGCCGAATTACCGCGCTTCGACGAAGGCGGCGGCTCCGCTGCTCAAACGACACGCACTGAAGAGACCGTGAACTTCGACATCAGTCGGACAACCAGAACGCATATCCGCGAAACCGGCATCGTCCGCCATCTGTCCGTCGCGGTCATGGTCGATGGCAAGCGGGTCGTCGACGAGGCCGGGCAGTCGCAATACCAGCCCCGTCAACCCGAGGAGCTGGATCAGATCGCGGCTTTGGTGCGCTCGGCCGTGGGTATCGACGAATCACGGGGCGACCGTCTCGAGGTCGTCAACATGCCCTTCGTCGCGCTGGAGGCGGAAACCGAGAGCGAGCCCACCGGGATCGCCGGCTTCGAGAAAGCCGACATCATGCGTCTGGCCGAAATCGTCGTCCTTGGCTTTGTCGGCCTAGCGGTAGTGATCTTCATCGCCCGGCCGCTGATCTCGCGCCTGTTGAGCGATGGCGGCACGAACCATGAGGGTATCGACCTGGAAGCGCTACCGGCGGGACCGGCCGCCGCGGCCGCTTTGAGCGCCCCGATCGCGGCCTCGGCCAACGCGTTGGAAGGCGAGCAACCAGGCAACACCCCACGCCTGCCCAAAGCCAACGGCGACCGCAACGTCGCCGAGGAAATCGAACAGATGATCGACATCAACAAGATCGAAGGCCGCGTGCGCGCGTCGTCGGTGCGCAAGATCGGTGAAATCATTCAAAAGCACCCCGAGGAATCCGTGGCGATCGTTCGCAACTGGCTCTACCAGGACGCCTGACGCGATGAGCCATCGGGCCCCCACCGCGGACCAGAAAGAGGCATACGAGGTCTAGATCCATGCGCATGCGTGAAGATGTCAAGTCCCTGACTGGACCCGACAAGGCC
>JBFELD010000378.1:0-2995 GCA_041552375.1 Kiloniellaceae bacterium
CCAACGGGGCGGGCAAGACCACCACGCTGAGGGCCATCTCCGGCCTAGCGGCCTTGACCTCCGGCGAAATCTGGTTCGACGAGCGGCGCATCGACGGCCTGGCGGCGGAGGAAATCGTCGCTCTCGGCATCGCCCACGTGCCGGAGGGACGGCGTATCTTTCCCGATCTGACCGTCGAGGAGAACCTGCGCACGGGCGCTTTCCTGCGCCGCGACAAGCAAGCGGTCAGCGCGGACCTGGAGGCCATCTACGATCGCTTCCCAAGACTTGGCGAGCGCCGCTCTCAATGGGCCAAGACCATGTCGGGAGGCGAGCAGCAGATGCTCGCCATCGGCCGCGCGCTGATGGCCAAACCGCGGCTGCTGCTGCTCGACGAGCCCTCGATGGGCCTGGCACCCGTCGTGGTGCAGGAGATCGCCCGCATCATCGAGGAAATCAGCGCCCAAGGGGTCCCCGTCATCCTGGTCGAGCAGAATGCCGAGTTGGCCCTACAGCTTGCCGATCATGCCTACGTTTTGGAGACCGGTGCGCTCGCCCTCGAAGGGCCGGCCACCGAGCTGCATGAGAACGACCATGTCCGGCGCGCCTACCTCGGCGGTTGACAGGCTCGACCTCGCCGCGGCCCAGGCCGCCGGTTGGTCGACGGCGGAGGTGGAGTGGGAGGTAAAGTGCGAGCGCGCGGCATTGCTCGCCGAGGAGGGCCGCAGGAGCGATGCCGCGGCTCTCTGGCAAGACGCCCTCACAATCGCCCGGGCCAATTTCGCGGAGACCGACCCGCGCCTCGGCACCAGCCTCGCCAACGCCGCCCTCGTTCTACAAGAAGAGGGAAACAAGGCCGCCGCGGCGCCACTCTTCGCCGAGTCCGCGCGCATCTGGGACGCCAGCCCGCGGTGGATCGCCGAGATGGCACTGGAGCCACGCGCCCGCAGCTCGCTCTTCCACCTCCGCATGGAAGCCCGGCACCGCGACAAGTACGACGCCACGATGCGCGAACGCCTCTCCCGCTTCGCCGAGGAGACGCGAGACCAGCTCGCGGCGCTCGTCAATGATCGTCCCACGGCCTGGCGCGGACTGGCGCGCTGGCGGGCCGAAAAGCCGCCGACCTATGGCGAGCGGCGAAAGTTCATGGCTGCCTGCCTGCTGCTCGCCTCCGCCCGCCCCCCAGAAGGGCCGAAAACCTAGGGACCAGGCTCTCCAAGCCCTTGGGCAGAAACAGGATCGAGGCGATCATGATGGCGCCGTAGATGAGCGGCCGCCCTTGCTCGAACCCAAGCTCGCGCAGGACGACCTCGTTGACCACGGTCAAGACCACGACGCCCAGGATCGGGCCATAGATCGTTGCCGTGCCGCCGACGATGGCCCAGGTCAGGACGAAGACCATCTCCTCGACGTTGAAGCGGTTCGGATTGATCGTCCCGACATAATGGGCCAGCAACGCTCCCGCGAGGCCGGCGAAGAAGGAGGCGATGACGAAGGCCAGGGTCCGGTATTTCCACGTGCTCACGCCGACCGACTCGGCCAGCTTGTCCTGCCAGTGAACCGCGTGGAAGGTAAGACCGACCGGCGAGCGCTCGAGCCGGTACATGATCCAAATCGAAACCGAGACCACCACGAGGCAGAAGTAGTAGTAGTTGTCGGGCTCGAAGAAATCGATGCTGAGAGACCCGATCTCGATATCGGGAAAGTTCGGGATCAGCTTCAGCCCCTTGGGGCCGCCGAAGGGATCGCGGAAACGCTTCCAGAGCAAGCGGATGATCTCGCCGGCAGCGAAGGACCCGATCAGAAAGTAGAAGCCCTTCATGCGGAAGAGCGGGAAGCTCAGGACGAAGGCAATCGCCGCCGCGGTGCAGGCGCCGAGCAACATCGAAACCGGCACCGGCACGCCCAGGCGCTTGGTCGCAAGAGCGCTGGCGTAGGCGCCGACGCCCATGATCACCACATGGCCCAGCGACCATTCGCCGGTCAGCGTCAAGAGGCGATAGCTGACCACCAACAACACGTTGATGACCAGGAAGACGGCGATCTCCTTTTGCGAGAAGCTCAATACATGCGGCAGGGCGAGGAGAACCGCATAGAGCAGCGCCAGGCCCATGACCCATCGCAGGCTCGAGCCTTGATCACGCACGTTCCTTGATCCCGAACAGTCCGGTCGGTCGCACCACCAAGACCAGCAACATCAACACCAAGCCCACGATGTCGGCGATGACCCCGTCCCAGAAGGTGGTCACGAAGGTGTGGACGAAAGCATAGAGCACCGCCGCCACCACCGCGCCCTCGAGGCTGCCGACGCCACCGACGATGATGATGATGAAGGCGGTGACGATGACCGAGTGGCCCATGTAGGGATAGGTGCGCACCAAAGGTGCTGTTAGCGCCCCGGCCGCGCCGGCCAGCGCGGCGCCGATGAACATGGCAAGACGCGCGGTCTGGTTGATGGAAATGCCCTGAAGCGTCGCCGCCTCAGCGTCCTGGGCGCAAGCGCGCAGCGCCCAACCGAAGCGCGTGCGGCGCAGGAACCACCACAGCGCACCCAGCAGGACGACCGCGGCGACGATGACGAAGAGACGTTGCAGGGGCATGACCACTCCCTCGACCCCGAAGACCTGCAGAACCACCTGCGTCGGCGGGGTGATGTGCTCCATGCGCACGCCGAAACCCAGCACCGCGAGGCTTTGGAGGATCAGCAGGAAGCCGATGGAGACCACTAAACCGCCCAAGGGGTTGTCGCGCATGGGTCGGAAGAGTGCACGCTCCATGGCAATCCCCACCAAGCCGACGAAGACGAGACCCACGGCCACGGTGAGGAAGAACGGCAGCTCCCAGTCGGCATAGAGGGCGACCACGCAATAGGCGCCCAGCATATAAAGCTCGCCATGGGCGAAGTTGATGATCCCCATGACGCCGAAGATCATCACCAGGCCGACCGCCACCAAGGCCATGAAGCTGGCGGCGTAGAGCGCGTTCAAAGAGGTCTGGAGGAGAAGCTCGAACATGG
>JBFELD010000379.1:0-2964 GCA_041552375.1 Kiloniellaceae bacterium
ATCATCGGCATGGTTCTGCGCACCGTTCGCGGCATCGAGGTCAGCGATGACACCCTTTCAGTCGAGGCGATCAAGCAGGTGGCCCTCGACCCCGGCCACTACCTCGGCCATCCGCAGACCCTGGAGCTTATGGAGAGCGAATACCTCTATCCGGAGCTTGGCGACCGCAGCCCGCAAGGGGCCTGGGTAGAGGAAGGCTCCAAGGACATGCTCGCGCGGGCGCACGACAAGGTGGCCGAGGTCCTCTCCAGCCACTACCCCGCTTACATCGACGCCAAGACGGATGCGACCATCCGCGAGCGCTTTCCGATCCGTCTGCCGGCCGAAGCGATGGGCCCAGGGTCCGGGCGCTGGTAACGCGGCCATGGCGCGCGATCCCCGCTACGACATCCTCTTCGAGCCTGTCGCCATCGGACCGGTGAGGACCCGCAACCGCTTTTACCAGGTCCCGCACTGCTCCGGCATGGGCTATCGCTACCCCAGTGCGGAGGCGACGCTGCGCGGCCTCAAGGCCGAGGGCGGCTGGGGCGTGGTCTGCACCCAGGAATGCGAGATCCATCACACGAGCGATGTCGGCCCTTACACGGAAGCGCGGCTCTGGGATGACCGCGACATTCCCGCCGTGGCGCGATTGGTCGAGGCGGTCCATGCCAATGGCGCGCTCGCCGGGGTCCAGCTCGTGCACCAAGGCCCGGAGACCCCCAACCGCTACAGCCGCGAAAACCCGATCGCGCCCAGCCACAGCGTCATTCCTCAACACGACCCGGTGCAAGCGCGGGCGATGGACAAATCGGACATCCGAGACCTCAGGCGTTGGCACCGGGAAGCGGCACTGCGCGCCAAGCGGGCCGGCTTCGACCTGATCTATGTCTATGCCGGCCATCACCTGACGGTTTTCTCGCACTTCTTGTCGCGGCGGACCAATCACCGCACAGACGAGTACGGCGGCAGCCTGGAGAACCGGGTCCGCCTGCTGCGCGAGGTCATCGAGGAGACCAAGGAGGCTATCGGCGACCGCTGTGCCGTACCGCTGCGCCTGGCGGTCGAGGAGTTGATGGGCCCCGACGGCATCACCGCCGAGGGCGAGGGCCGCGAGATTGTCGAGATGCTGGCCGAGCTGCCGGACCTCTGGGACGTGAACTTGAGCGGCTGGGTCAACGATTCCCAGACCTCCCGCTTCGCCGAGGAGGGCTTTCAGGAGCCCTATGTCGCCTTCGTCAAGGAATTGACCAGCAAGCCCGTGGTCGGGGTCGGCCGTTTTACCTCGCCCGATGCCATGGTCCGGCAGATCAAGCGCGGCATTCTCGACCTCATCGGGGCGGCGCGGCCGTCCATCGCCGACCCCTTCCTCCCGCGCAAGATCAACGAGGGGCGCATCGAGGATATCCGCGAGTGCATCGGCTGCAACATCTGCACCAGCGGCGACCGCACCGGCGTGCCCATGCGCTGCACCCAGAACCCGACGATGGGCGAGGAATGGCGGCGTGGCTGGCATCCCGAGATCATCCCGGCCAAGACGTCCGACGACGCCGTCTTGGTGGTCGGTGCCGGGCCCGCCGGGCTGGAGTGCGCCCGCGCGCTCGGCCAGCGCGGCTACGCTGTGACGCTGGCCGACGCAAGGGAGGAGCTTGGGGGACGCGTCGCCACCGAAAGCCGCCTGCCCGGCCTTTCCGCCTGGGCGCGGGTTCGCGATTACCGCGTCGGGCAGCTGAACCAGATGGCCAACGTCGAGGTCTATCGGGCAAGCTCTCTGGGCAAGGCCGAAATCCTGGAGCTGGCCTCGCCGCGAGTGGTGCTGGCCACCGGCGCGCGCTGGCGCCGCGACGGTGTGGGCCGGCAAAACCACAGCCCGATCCCAGGATCCGACCGGCCGCAGGTCCTCACACCCGAAGCGGTCATAGCGGCCAGCACGCTCCCCGGTCCGGCGCTGGTCTTCGACGACGACCACTTCTATCTCGGTGGCGCTTTGGCCGAGAAGCTGCGAGGCATGGGCGTGCCGGTCACCCTCGTCACGCCGGCCCTGGAGGTCTCCGCCTGGACCCACAACACCCTGGAGCAGGAGAAGATCGAACGGCGCCTGGTGGAACTGGGCGTCACTCTCATGACCCGCCGGAACCTGACGGGCATCGGCGAAGACGACGTGGAGCTGACCTGCCTGACGAGCGGCGAGCAGCGCCGGGTCGACGCCGCCACCGTGGTCCTCGTGACCGCGCGCCTGCCGGTCGAAGACCTCTATCTCGACTTGATGGCCGACCCGGATAGCCTCTCGCAAGCGGGCATCGCCTCGGTGACGCGCATCGGCGACTGCAACACGCCCTCGACCATCGCGGCCGCCGTTTACGCCGGGCACCGTTATGCCCGCGAGCTCGACCAACCGGTCCGCGAAGGTGTCCCCTTCAAGCGCGAGCTGGCGGCCCTGGACCCCGAATTCGACATCGGCTAAGCCATGCGGACCGGGGGGCGGGCGTTGACAGCGTCGTAGCGAGTTGCTATCCGAGCGCCATGGGGTTCGCGATCACCCCGTGAGGCGTCAGCCCAAGCATCGCGTCCTTGACCCTTGAACGAAGGGAGGGCGTGCCATGACGTCTCCAACCGAAATCACCGTTTCTCAGTTGTCCCGCCTGATAGGCCTTCCCGGCGCGCCGGCGATCGTAGACGTGCGCATTGACGAGGACTTCACTCTCGACCCACGGCTGATCCCGGGCTCGCACCGCAGAGGGCATCAAGACATCGACGATTGGATGTCCCGCTACACGGATCGAAAGGTGATCGTCGTCTGTCACCGAGGACTGAAGCTCAGCCAAGGTGTCGCGGCCCTGCTGCGCCACGAGGGGATCGAGGCCGAAACTCTCGAGGGCGGCTTCGAAGCCTGGGCGGATGCCGATCAGCCTACGGTCGATGCGGAAAAGCTGCCCGAGCGCGACCCGAAGGGGCGCACTCTCTGGGTCACCAGGGCGCGCCCGA
>JBFELD010000380.1:0-2954 GCA_041552375.1 Kiloniellaceae bacterium
CGGGCGGGGTGATCTTGCCACCGAAGGGCTATTTCGAGGGTGTTCAGGCGGTGCTGCGCAAGCACGACATTTTGTTCGTCGCCGACGAGGTGATCTGTGGCCTGGGCCGTACCGGCAACATGTGGGGCTGCGAGACCTACGACCTGCGACCCGACATGATCACCTGCGCCAAGCAGCTCTCCTCGGCGTACCTGCCGATCGCGGGCGTTATGGTGTCACAGGGGGTTTACGAGGCCCTGCGTGACTATAGCGCTCGCCTCGGCACCTTCGGCACCGGCTTCACCTACTCCGGCCATCCCGTCACCAGCGCCGTGGCTCTGGAAACGCTGAGGATCTATGAGGCCGACGATGTCATCGGCCATGTGCGTGCCGTGGCGCCACGGTTTCTCGAACGCCTCAAGGCCTTGGAGGCCTCGCCCCTGGTTGGAGAGGCGAGGGGCATCGGCCTGATCGGGGGGCTGGAGGTCGTCGCGGACAAGGAGAGCCGAGAGCAATTCGCGCCCGCCAAGAAGGCAGCGCACCTGGTCGGCGCCAAGGCCCTCGATGAGGGCTTGATGGTCCGACCTCTGACCGGCGATGTGGTGGGCGTCTGCCCGCCCTTGATCATCACCGAAACGGAGATCGACGATCTCTTCGACCGGTTGAGCCGCGCCTTCGATCGCGCGGCGGCGGAACTCTGAAGGTCTGGCCCTGGCAGGACCTCGGCTGCGAGGGCAGGGGCACTCTCAGAGGATCGAGCGAATGAGCCCGGCGAGGGAGAGGCTGGCCAAGAGCAGCAGCAGCACCCGCCGGAAGGTCGCTGGCGAGGCGAGGCGGAAGCCGGCGTGGCCAAGACCGATCCCGACCGCGACCGGGAACGCCATGAGCGCGCTGCGTGTAAGCGTTGCCTCCGTCACCAGTCCACCAAGGCTGAGCGCGGCCGTGCCGTAAATGTCCAGAACCAGGAAATAGAGGTTGAGGCTGGCCCGGATGGCCGCGGCGGAGAAAGCGGTCGCCAAGAGGAACACCGCCACGGGCAAGCCACCAAGCGAGGCCGCCCCATTGGCCAGGCCCGAGACCAGGCCGACCCCGACGACGGTCCGCCCATCGCCGCGCCAGGCAAGCGCCAAACCGCGCCACAGGAGGACACAGGCCGTCAGCACCGCGAGCGAAATGGCAACGCGGATGATATCGGCTGGCGCCACACGCAGCAGATAGACACCGAGCGGAGTGCCCAAAGCGGCGCCCAGACACAACCAGCCAATGAGCCGCCACCTGATCTCTGACCAGGTGAGACGCAACATGACGACGCTCGAGAAAGTCTCGAGGATGAGGGCGATCGGCACCACCTCGACCGGCGGCAGGACCAAGGTGAGGGAGGTAACGAGCAGGGCCGAGAGGCCGAAGCCGGCAAAACCTCGACACGCCCCGGCGATCAAGGCGGCGGCAAGGCAGTAAGCGAGCACATCCGGGGCCAACTGCGTCCAGGTGCCAAGCCCCGTCACCGCCCGGTGCTCCCGAGACAATGAGGATACCGAAAAGAAAAATCGGGAGACCTTGCGGCCTCCCGATCGAGAAGGGCCAAAGTTGCTTGCGTGCTCATACGTACTCTTTGTATTTCTCCAAGAGACGCACCGGCTTCTTCAGCGCGCCGTGGCGGAAGGGATCGCCCAACTCCTGGGTGACCATGCATTCGACGACCGTCATCTTGCCGGTGCTTGTCGCCTCTTTCAAGGCATCGCCTTTTCCAGCTCGCGCAGCTGGCGGCGTGGCGCGATGGGCGTGCCATCGGCTTGGGCCCCAATCGTTCAGCTCGGCCAAGCGGTCCTGGCGCGTGAGGTGGGCTTGATAGGTCGTGAACTTCTCGAAGAAGGGGAGCTGCTCGGTCTCCTGAAGGCCGCCGAGGCCCTGAGTGCTCGTGCCGGACCGAGCCGGGCGATGAAGCCGGCAAAATAGGGAGGGCTTACCTCTCATAAGGGCCAGATGGCACCAGGGTCGAGCCGGGATTTGGAACACGTGCGCCTATGGAGTTGAGACTGCGGCCCCGGCCCATTACTCTGGCCCGCGCGCCTCGCCGGGAGGCGACGACGTTTCATCATGACAGGGAAAGACAAGATGGCGAAAGCAGCGTTCCTGGGTTTGGGCGTCATGGGCTATCCCATGGCCGGACACATCGCGGCCGCGGGGCACGAGGTCACCGTCTACAACCGCACCAAGGCCAAGGCCGAGGCCTGGGTCGAGCAACACGGCGGGACCCTGGGAGAGACCCCGCGTCAGGCCGTTGAGGGCGCGGAGTTCGTGTTCTCTTGCGTCGGTAACGACGAAGACCTGCGGTCCGTAATTCTCGGTGACGAAGGCGCGCTCGCCGGTATGGGCGAGGGCACGGTCCTGATCGATAACACCACGGCCTCGGCCGACGTCGCCCGCGAGCTCTCGGCCCAGGCCGCGCGCAACGGTATCGGCTTCATCGATGCGCCGGTATCGGGCGGCCAGGCGGGCGCGGAGAACGGCGTGCTCACGGTCATGTGCGGCGGCGAGCCGGCGCATTTCGAGCGCGCCCAGCCGGTGATCGACTGCTATGCCCGCGCCGTGGTTCTTCTCGGCCCGGCAGGCAGCGGCCAGCTCACCAAGATGGTCAATCAGATCTGCATTGCCGGCTTGCTGCAGGGCCTGTCCGAAGGCCTCAACTTCGGGGCCAAGGCGGGCCTCGATATGGACAAGGTGATCGACGTCATCTCCAAGGGCGCGGCCGGGTCGTGGCAGATGGAAAACCGTGGCTCGACCATGTGCCGCGGCGAGTTCGACTTTGGCTTTGCGGTGCAGTGGATGCGCAAGGACCTGGGCATCTGCTTGGAGGAGGCCGACCGCAACGCGGCACGGCTGCCGGTGACCGCTCTGGTGGATCAGTTCTATGCCCAGGTGCAGGCCCGCGGCGGTAACCGCTGGGACACCTCCAGCCTCATTCACCTGCTGGC
>JBFELD010000381.1:0-2948 GCA_041552375.1 Kiloniellaceae bacterium
CGAGAAGCCCGAGCCCATCATTTTTCAAATCTACAGCGAGGTCCTGCAACGCTTTCGCTTGGCCGCGCGCGGTCATGGCGACACTCAACCACCGGAGCGGCACCGGGCGCGCGTGGAGGCCTACTTCGATCCCCTGCCCTTCTGGTATGCGCCTTTCGAGGATCAGGGCAACGACGAGACCGCCTTTCCCTTGCATGCCGTCACCCAGCGCCCCATGGCCATGTACCACTCATGGGGCTCGATGAATGCCTGGCTGCGGCAGATCCACGGCGACAATCGTCTCTACATGAGCCGTGCCACGGCGTCCGATCTCGGGATCGGCGAGGACGATTGGGTCTGGGTCGAAAGCCGGAATGGCAAGATCCGCGTTCAGGTGCGATTGATGGAGGGAGTGAATCCAAAGACGGTTTGGACCTGGAACGCGATCGGCAAGCGCGCCGGTGCCTGGAGCCTGGACCCGCAGGCGGGAGAGTCGAAAAAAGGATTTCTTCTCAATCATTTGATTGACGATCTTTTGCCGGAAGCTGAGGACGGATACCGCTATTCCTGCGCGGATCCGGTGACCGGTCAGGCCGCCTGGTACGACCTGCGTGTGACGGTCCGCAAGGCCACCGCGGAAGAGGCCGGGACCAGTGCTCCTCAGTTCGATGTCCTCGGCAGACCGCCAGGCCTGCGCCCGGTGCCCGACCGCCTGCGCTATGGCGCCTCGTTTCACGCGCGCACGGGCGACGGCCGAAACGTGGGAGGCGGATCTTGACCAGTCTGCCTGAGAGCGCTGCGGAAAAACGCCTCGGATTGGTCATCGACCTCGACACCTGTGTCGGCTGCCATGCCTGCGTGGTGAGCTGCAAGGAGTGGAACACCGGCGGCTATCCGGCTCCCTTGAGCGATCTCAATCCTTATGGCGCCGGCCAGACCGGGGCTTGGCTGAACCGCGTCCACTCCTATGAGATCGGCGAAGGCGAGGCCGGGCGCACGGTTCATTTTCCCAGGTCCTGCCTGCATTGCGAGCAAGCGGCCTGTGTCACCGTTTGCCCGACCGGCGCCTCCTACAAACGTGAGGAGGACGGCATCGTTCTGGTCGACGAGCAGCTTTGTATCGGCTGCGGGCTCTGTGCGTGGGCCTGCCCTTATGGCGCCCGCGAGCTGGACCCGGTGGGCGGGGTGATGAAGAAGTGCACGCTGTGCATCGACCGGATCTACAACGAAAATATCGCCGAGGAGGAACGGCAGCCCGCCTGCGTGCGCGCGTGCCCCGCCAAGGCGCGGCACTTCGGCGACCTGGCCGACCCGCGCTCGGAGGTGTCTCGGCTCGTGGCGGAGCGTGGCGGCAGCGATCTCATGCCCGAGATGGGCTATAAGCCGACCAACAAATACCTTCCTCCCCGCTCCGGCGCGCCAGCGGGCAATAACCCACCGGCGATCACGAATGAGGCCGACGAGATGCCGGCCGAGGGATTTTGGGCCTGGCTCGACCGGGTGCTCGACGATGGAAACTGACGTGATGGGGCAGACACGATGAGACCCGCCGCGTCGGTCATCTTATTCACCGTGCTTTCCGGCACCGGATATGGCTGCCTTGCCGTTATCGGCCTCGTGGCCGTAATGGGCGACCTGCCCGAGAGCTCCGGACTTGCCCTCACGACGATGGCGATCGCGCTGACGCTGGTGACTGCCGGCCTCGCGTCTTCGACCTTTCACTTGGGGCATCCTGAGCGGGCTTGGCGGGCGCTCAGCCAATGGCGATCCTCCTGGCTGTCGCGCGAGGGCTGCGCCGCTCTCGCCACTTACCTGCCGGCGGGCCTGTTCAGCATCGGCTGGGTCCTGCTCGAGCGCAGTGACGGCGTCTACGCCTTTCTTGCCGCCTTGTCCGGGCTCGCCTCACTGACGACGGTGTTTTGCACCGGCATGATCTATGCCTCCTTGAGGACGATCCGCCAGTGGAACCATCCGCTGGTCGTGCCGCTTTACTTGGCTTATGCGCTGCTGACCGGCGCGCTGATTTGCGCCGCGCTCCTTGCCCTCACCGGGGCCTGGATTCCTTGGCTTGTCTGGATTTGCGCCTGCTTTGTCGCCCTGACATGGGTCCTAAAGCATCTTTATTGGCGCGATACCGACGCGGGGCAATCCGACAGCACCCTGGCAACGGCGATCGGGCTCCCCAAAGCCGGGCCGGTGCAAACTCTCGACCCGCCGCACAGCGAGGAAAATTATCTGATGCGGGAGATGGGCTTCAGAGTAGCGCGCAAGCATGCCCGCAGATTGCGCGGCTGGGCTTTGCACTGTGGCGGCACCCTGCCGTTGGCGCTTATCGCCGGCGCGCTCGCCAGTCCGTCCCCGGGCCTGGCCGCGGGGCTGCTCGCTATCGCCGCGCCTGTCGCGCTGATGGGGGTTTTCATAGAGCGTTGGCTCTTCTTCGCCGAGGCGACACACGTGGTCACACTTTATTACGGCAGGCGGGCGGCCTAGGGGGTACCAGCGATCCGCGTCTTGGCTCCATGACATTCATCGGCTTGTCCTTGACTTGTAACGGGACTGCCTGCCAAAGTTGGAACAATGAAGAACAGCGGCGTGCCGTCGTGCGACCGTCGAGCGCTTATCGTGGTCTATGCTACTCACAGGGAGATCGATCTAATGGCCCACAAGACCAAGCAACAATTACGTGCCCAGTCCATCCTGCACGCGGCGAAGAGTTCGCGTCGCCGGTTCCTGCGCAGCGCCGCCGTGGCCGGCGTGGCGGTGGCCGCGGCGCCCGGTTACGTGCGCAAGGCTTTCTCGTCCTCCGGCGAGATCAACGTCCTCATGTGGTCGGACTATTTGCCGCCGACCTTCATGGACGCGTTCAAGGCGAAGACCGGGATCACCATCAACTACACGGGCATCGGCTCGAATGAAGAGATCATCAACAAGATGAAAGCGACGAAGGGCCGCGGATTCGATATCTGCAG
>JBFELD010000382.1:0-2935 GCA_041552375.1 Kiloniellaceae bacterium
GCGGCCGCCGCGCGCTAATCTGGCGCGGTGTCCTTGTGACCGCCGCAATGGTGGCGCTGACGGGCGCGCTCGGTTGGGCCCTGGCGGTGTTGGCGCACCGGCTCCCCGCCGGCGCCATCGTGGAAGGCCTCATCGCCTCCAGCCTCATCGCCTACCGTGGCCTGCACGACCATGTCCGCGAGGTGGCGCAGGGGTTGGCACGAAGCCTCGAGGCCGGGCGCGCCGCCGCGGCGAAGCTCGTCGGCCGCGACCCGCAGAGCCTGGATGCAGCCGGAACTGCCCGGGCGGCGGTGGAAAGCCTGGCCGAGAATTTCTCCGATGCCGTGGTGGCGCCGCTGTTTTACTTCGCGCTCCTCGGCCTGCCGGGGCTTTTCGCCTACAAGGCGATCAACACGCTCGATTCCATGATCGGCTACCGCAACGCGCGCTACGAGGCTTTCGGCAAGGCCGCGGCGCGGCTGGACGATGCCGCCAACTGGCTCCCCGCACGCCTCGCCGCACTGCTCGTTCTTGGGGCGGCGCTCGTCATGCCCGGAGCCTCCGCGCGGCATGCTCTGGGCACCGTCTTTCGCGACGCGTCACGGCACCGCTCGCCCAACGCCGGCTGGCCGGAGGCCGCCTTCGCCGGCGCGCTCGGCTTCGCATTGGGCGGGCCGCGGCGCTACGGTGCTCACGAAGTGGCCGACAATTGGATGGGCGACGGGCGATCGGCCCTGAACAACGCAGACATCGGGCAGGCACTCACACTCTATCGCATCGCAGGGCTGATGATCCTGCTGGGTCTTGTCGGTCTTTCCATCGCCATCCTGGGGCGTTGAGAAAGGCCGGCAGAACTAACTCGCACCACCGTCTCTCTGCCTCACACTTGAGAAAACGTTCCTATTTCAATCTGCTAGCGTGACCGGCTACACTTGCGGTCAGTGGTGCGGTACGTGGGTCATGCGGTATTTCGGTTTCGGTGTGTTTGTTCTTTTCCTGCTCTCGCTCGTGGCGATGCCACGGGGCGGCACGGCCGTTGAACCTGTGGAGCCCGGACGGGACTTGTGCCGGGACATCGCCGCGACCGTCAACGCGGTGGCCGATTTCACCGAGACGCTGTGCCTGCCGTCGCGCGACCCCGAGGGTATGTCCCTGGTGCTCATCAGCTCGCAGCCGGTCTTCGCCATCGAAAAGGCTAAGCGCGCTTGGTTGATAACCAGCGTCGGCACGGTCGCCAGCGTGTTGAAGGACACCGACACCCGAACGCACCTTCTGATCCTGACGGATGCCGAGGCCTCGCGGGCGGGCCGCGTTTTCTCGATCGCCCCTCCCGTGGCGCTCGACCTGTCGCGGCAAGCGCGTGAGGGCCGGCTCAGCCCCGAGCAGTTCTATGACGGGATCATCGCGGCGATGCGGCATTACCCGGACTGAACCCAGCTTCCTAGCGCGCGACGAACGACACAGCACCGACACCGATGCCATGGCGCCGGCCCGGCGAGGCATCCAGCGCAAAGGGTCCGTCATCCCGGTCCAGGTGCAGCAAAAGCAGTGTCTGAGGATCGCTCTCGTGGCGCGCCGGCGGATCGAAGCGCGCCGTCTCATAGCGGGCCAGCGTCGAGAGGCGGACCTCGTCCAGCGCGCCCTGAAAGAAGGCGCCGGCGCCGCCGTTCTCGTCTGGATTGGCACCGATGTAGAGCGGCAGGCCACTTTTCACGCGAAGGGCGTCGGCCTTGGCCTCAACTTCGGCGATCTGTGCACCATCCAAATAGAGCCGGGCCCGTGCCCCATCGTAGACCGCGGCCAGATGGTACCAATGCCCGAGCCGCAGCAAACCTTCGGGGCCACGCAGGTCCAAGCGCTGTCCCTGGCGACCAAGGATGAGGCGCGGTCGCCCGTCGGAGAGCAGCAAGGCCGCGCCCCGGCCGGCAAACCGTCCGATCACCGTGTGGTCGCCATCCAGGGCCTCGGGGCGAACCCAGGCCTCGAGGGTGAAGGTGCCCGCGAGATCCGGGATCGCTTCGGCTGCGAACCACAGAGCACCGCCCTTACCGTCCAATGCCAAGGCTTGATCGCTTTTCGCCGCGCCGTTCGGATAGGCTAGAGGCGCCGGGCGTAACGGTACGAAACGCCGCCGCTCGGGCAAGCTGACCCGGCGACCACCACCCAGATAGTCGACCTGAACGGCCAGCCGGGGGATCGAAAAGACCTCCTGAAAATCGTCGCGCGACCGCTCGAGCCGAAAGGAGATCGCACGACTTTCGCTTGGTTCCAGGGCCAAGTGGCGATGGCGCGGCCCTATGCGCCAATCGCCGGCCTGGTCATCCATGAAGGCCGAAATTTCCACCGGAGCTTGGGTCCCATTCAGCACGCGGTATCGAATTTCGCCCGAGGCTTCTCCCTCGCCGCTCAGCTCCAAGCTCTCCGTCAACCCTTCGATCGGCAAGGCGCGGGCACGGTCGATGTCGTCCAGGTGTTCAGGCGTCATCGCCTTGGGATCAAGCACGGCGCCGACAGGTATCGTCGCCATCTCGAACCCGCTCGGGCGCACCGTCACCATGTTCATGTGGCTGAGCCAGCCGGTCCCAGGCACGTCCATCGGCATGACACCGCCAATGGTCGCCAAGGTCATGTAGGTGATGCCATCGCGGACGCCGGCGTAGTGCTGGCGATGGATATGCCCGGCAAAAACCGCCGAGACATTGCCAGCCGCCACCATGAGATCGTGGACCCGGTCCCAGTTGCCATCGGGATAGCGCCCGGAAAGCCAGCGTGGGTGGTGGAGGAAGAGGAAGACGTGATCATACCCCTTGGTCCGCTCCAAGCTCGCGGCCAACCAGACGAGCTGCTCCTCGCTCATGCGAATGAGATTGGAACCGCGGAACCCTTTTTCCCCGGTCTCGCGGTTGCCCTCGTCGCTGTAGAGCACGATGAAGGCGGCGTTCTTGTGCCCGAACCA
>JBFELD010000383.1:0-2924 GCA_041552375.1 Kiloniellaceae bacterium
GCCGGCAAGGCCCCACCATAGGCCCTCTTCCCCGAAGCCCAATGGAAAGGCCAGCACCGCCCCACCTCCGATGCCGATACCCCAATAGCCGATGGCGGCGAACCAAACCGGGATCACGGTGTCCCTTAGACCCCTGAGAGCCCGCGTCGCCACGGCCTGCAAGCCGTCGAAAACGCCGAAGATGGCGGCGATCAACAAGAGCATGGTGGCCAATTGAAAGACTTCCCCGGCGGCCGGATCGTCGGGGTCGAGGAACAAAGCCGAGAGGACATCGGGCAAGGTCAGCGGCACGATCGCGAGCGCCAACATGATGGCGATCGAGAGCCCGATGCCGATCAGGCCGGCTTGCCGGACACGATCGCCTTGACGGGCGCCACTGGCGCGGGCAACGCGAACCATGGTCGCCTCGGACAGGCCGAGCACGATGACGAAGGCCGTGGCGGCCCAGCTGATGACGATCTGATTGGCTGCCAAGGCAAGTGCGCCGAAAAGCCCCATGAGCAGTTGCACCGCCGCGAAGAGGCCGCTTTCCAAGAGGACGATCAAGGCAACGGGGAAACCGAGCCTCAAAATGCTGATAATGACATCTCGGTCGACCCGAAGGTGGTCTCGCCACAGGCGGTAGGGCGTGAACCGGCGGGAGAGGAAGGTGACCGCCAAAAGCGCCACGAACATGAACCAGTTGGTCAAGCTCAAGGCCAATCCGGCACCGACCACGCCCCAGGCCGGAAGGCCGAAGCGGCCAAGAACGAGACCATAGCTCAAGAGCGCGTCGATACCGACGGCCAGCAGGGTGATGACCAGGACGCTGCGCGTGTGTCCGACCGCGGCCACGAAGTTCCGCAGCACCGTGAACCAGAGAAGGGGGAGCAGGGCGGGGGCCAGCGCCTTTAAGGTCACGCTAGCGAGAGCCACCACCTCGGCATCCTGGCCGAGCAGGGGCAGCAGGCCGCCGAGATGCCAAATGGCGATCGTCCCCGGCAGGCCGAGGACGGTTGCGACGAGTATTCCTTGCCGTGCGGCGTTGGCCGTCGCCTGAGGGTCGTCGGCTCCCTCAGCTTCGGCGGCCAAAACGCCGATTACGGAGAGTAGCCCCGCCAAGACCACCATGACCTCGAACACCAGATCTCCGGCCAGCCCGACCGCCGCAAGCTCGAGATGACCGAGCTTGCCGGCGACGATCTTGGTGATGACCACCATCGCGACCTCAGCGAGATAGGCACCGGCAAGCGGCAGCGCGATGACGGCGAGGGCACGCACTTCTCTGAGTGCCGTCGTTTTATCGGCGGCGGGCATCGCGTCATCGTCCCGAGATGAGAATGAAGAGGTTTAGTGGGCGCGTTCCAGGCAGAACTCGACCACCTTGAGCAGAGAGTCCTTGGTCTCCCCGGCCGGGAAGAGGTCCAGCGCTCTGCGTGCGGCCTCGCCGTAAGCCCGCGCACGGGCCTTGGCGTCGGCAAGGGCATCGCATCTGTCCATGATTGCGATCGCCCGCGTCAAATCTTCGTCGGATTGGTCGAGTTCCTCGAGGCAGCGGCGCAGGAAGTCACGTTCACCATCGCTTGCCCGCTCATAGGCGAGCACCACCGGCAGGGTGATCTTACCCTCGCGAAAGTCGTCGCCGACGCTCTTGCCGAGGTTCGCCTCCTCCGCCGAGTAGTCGAGAATGTCGTCGACCAGCTGGAAGGCGATGCCGAAGTTGCGGCCATAGGTTTCCAGCGCCTGCTCTTCTTCCGGTGGACGTTCGGCCACGACGGCGCCGACTTGGCAGGCCGCGGCGAAGAGCACCGCCGTCTTTGCCGCGATGACGGAGAGATAGTCGACCTCCGTGGTGCCGACGTTGTTGTTGGTCATCAGCTGCTGGACCTCGCCCTCGGCGATCACGGCCGAGGCATTGGAGAGCACCTCCAGGACCCGCAACGATCCATCGGTGACCATCAGCTGAAAGGCACGGCTGAAGAGGAAATCACCGACCAGGACGCTGGCCTGGTTGCCCCAGACCGAGTTGGCGGTGGCGCGCCCGCGGCGAAGATCGCTGTCGTCCACGACGTCGTCATGAAGCAGCGTCGCGGTGTGAATGAACTCCACCGCCGCGGCCAGGCCCAAGTGGCGCTCGCCCTCATAGCCACATAAGCGCGCGGTGGCCAGGGTCAGCATGGGGCGCAAGCGCTTGCCCCCGGCGGCGATGATGTGGCCGGCGAGCTGCGGGATCAAAGCAACCGGTGAATCCATATGGGCGAGGATGATTTTATTGACCTTTTGGAGGTCGTCGCGCACGAGCGCGTCCAACGGCTCAAGCGCCGAACGCGAGCCCGTTCCCCTCTTTGCCTCCAAACCGACGGCCAGCGCCACGTTGTTACCTCGCGTTGCTTTTCCCTCGTCGCCCCGCTATCCCTTTGGCGCCTTACTTAAAGGCCAAGTATCTGCCGGTACCTAGCTTGAAGCACGGGCGGGCCTGGTTGGCAACCGCCAAATGACGTGGGGTGTGTCGAATGCGTGAGTTGCTGAGAAGCAACGATGTGGCCAGATTGTCTTGGATCGAGGCGCTTTTGGCCGATGCCGGCATCCAAGCCGTGGTGCTCGATACGCACATGAGCGTCTTGGAGGGCACGCTTGGCATCCTGCCCAGGCGGGTGATGGTCGTGGAGGAGGATTACAGCCGCGCGTGCTGGGTCCTGGACCGGGCCGGTGAGGAGAGGGGCGGATCATGACCCCGCGGCACACGGGATCGGCTGATGACGCGGAGGCGTCAGGGCAGGTCGATACCCTGCTCGGCGGCCGGGTACGGCTGCGTCAGCCGTCCACTGGCTACCGTGCGGCCATCGATCCGGTCTTTCTTGCCGCCGCCGTACCGGCGCGCGCCGGTGAGAGGCTGGTCGAGCTGGGCGGTGGCGTCGGCGCCGCGGCCGTGTGTCTTATCGACC
>JBFELD010000384.1:0-2902 GCA_041552375.1 Kiloniellaceae bacterium
CGTCGCCAATATCGGCGATGCCCGTAGCCTTGCCATCCATCCGGCAAGCACCACGCACTCGCAACTATCCCCGCAGGAGCAGATCGCGACCGGCGTCTCCGATAGCTACGTGCGCCTGTCGATCGGCATCGAGCACATCGACGACATCCTGGCCGACCTCGACCACGGGCTTGCGACCGGCGGCGGCAAGGCCACGGCTTGAGCCCGGCGCGGCGCGGGCCCGGGCCTTGTTGAGAGGCACCCGCAGGGCCTAAACTCTGCGCCATAGGAGTTTCGAGCAATGACGAGCGGGACAGGCTCATGACACGACGACCAAGTGGCAGCAATCCCTTCCTGCGCGCCAAGCCACAAGAGGCGTCGGCCAGCTCGACCGGTGTGCTGGGCGCCTTCCCTCAGGTGCGCATGCGGCGCAACCGGTCCAGCGCTTGGAGCCGCCGCCTGGTTGCCGAGACCACGCTTTCGGTGGACGACTTCATCTGGCCGGTCTTCGTCCAGGAGGACGCCGGCACCAGCGCTGTCAAGTCCATGCCCGGCGTGCTCCGTTACGGCCCGGACCGCGTGGTCGACGCGATCGGCCCGGCGATCGAGGCTGGCATTCCGGCGGTCGAGATCTTTCCCTACCTCGAGGCCGATGTGAAAACGTCCGACTGCCGAGAAGCGGTCAACCCGGAGAACCTCGTTTGCCGGGCGGTGCGCGCGGTCAAAGCCGCCTTCCCCGATCTCGGGATCGTCACCGACGTCGCGCTCGACCCCTTCAACAGCGACGGCCACGACGGCCTGGTCAAGGATGGGGTGATCCTCAACGACGAAACTCTCGAGTTGTTGGCCCAGCAGGCTATGATCCAGGCCCGCGCCGGATCGGACATCGTCGCCCCCTCGGACATGATGGATGGGCGCGTGGGCGCCATCCGCCGGGCCCTCGACGAGGCCGACCTGACGGCCACCCAGATCCTCTCCTACAGCGCCAAGTACGCCAGCGCCTTCTACAGCCCCTTCCGCGAGGCGGTCGGCTCGGGCGGGTTCCTGGCCGGCGACAAAAAGACTTACCAGATGGACCCGGCCAACAGCGACGAGGCGCTACGGGAGGTGGCTCTCGACCTCGACGAGGGCGCCGACATGGTGATGATCAAGCCGGGTCTGCCCTACCTCGACATCATCCGCCGGGTGAAGGAGACCTTCGCCGTGCCGACCTTCGTCTATCAGGTCAGCGGCGAGTACGCGATGATGAAGGCGGCGGCCGCCAATGGTTGGCTCGACAACGACCGGATCATCCTGGAGAGCCTCCAGGCCTTCAAGCGCGCCGGCGCCGATGCCATTCTCACCTATGCCGCGCCGGAAGCGGCGGTCCTGCTGAAGGCGGGCAATTAAACTTCTAAGAATGACTGGAAAGCCAGTCGCTTAGCAGGGAAATCTCGTCGTCCGACTTAAGCCAGGGGGCATGCCCCCCAGGAACCTCGACCAAGCGGGCGGCGGGCCCTCTGCGGGTCATCTCACTTGCCGTCTCCGCCTTCAGCACGGGAGACTCCACACCCCTCACGACAAAGGTGGGGCAAGCGATTTGGTCCCACAGCGGCCAAAGATCGATGTCCGCATCGGCCGCCTCGCGGAAGGGCGCGGCGATGGCCGGATCGTAGGCCAGGCGAAAGCCGCCCTCCACCGGTCGCGTAGAGTCCCGGGCCAAGCGTCGCCAGTCCTCATCGGAAAGCGGCGCCGTCGCCGCGTAGCGGGCGCGCATCAGCGCCTCCGCCGCCGTGAGATCGGGCAGCAAGGGACTGTCCTCCACATAGTCGGCAATGGTCCCCAGGGCCTCCTTCGGGACGATCGGCCCGATATCGTTCAGCACCAGCGAGACCAGCGGCGTGCCGCCCTGGGCGGCAAGCACCAGGCCGATGAGCCCGCCCATCGAGGTGCCGACCCAATGCACGCGCTCGACCCCCAGGCGGGCGATCAGGACCGCCATGTCGGCGGCGTATTGCGGCACGCTATATCCGGCGGGATCGCTCAAGCGATCGCTGTCGCCCCGTCCGACCACGTCGGGGCACACGACCCGCCAGCCTTCGCCCGCCAAGGCCGAGGCCAGATCGTCGAAATCACTGGCGTTGCGGGTCAGGCCGTGCACGCAGACGACGAGACGTTCCGCATCGGCCGGTCCCCACTGCCGGTAAACCATCCGATGAAAACCGCCCTGCCCGAGGCAGGCAACGGAGCCCGCGGTGTAAGCATCCCCCTGCGCCATGTCGCCGCGCCCCTCCCTCGTGCGTGCGGTCGTGATCGAGGATCGTCATAGCTCGGCGTCTTGGCAAGCCGCATCAGGAGAATTTCTTTTCAGCCTTCGGCGAAGCGGCCATTATCCTTCAAGGGACGATCTAGCCAAAGGACCGCGCCGGCACATGCCAGAACAACCCAACATCGAAGTCTATACCGACTTCGAGGCCGTTTATGACCTGGCGGATCCACGGCCCTATTTCCGTGCCCTGCGGCCGGCCGACTATCGCATGCCGGCGCAGACGACGGGTTACCTCTCGCGCCACCATGCGGCAATCGCGGCGTTTTTCGGCAAGGAGCGCCCGCGTCTCTTGGATCTCGCCTGTGGCTTCGGGACGAACGGCGCTCTTTTGGGCCATGATTTGGAACTCTCCAAGCTCTATGGCTACTACGAGGCCGATGCCGACGGCCCCCTGCCCGAGGTCGACCAGCGGTTTTTCGCCGAGCGGCGCATCGAGCCCCGACCGTTCGAGGTCGGCGGCCTCGACATCGCCCGCAACGCGCTCGATTACGGCCTAGCGTGTGGACTGATGGACCGGATCTTCGTCGACAACCTCCTGGAGGCCCCGGCCGGCCCGGAGCTGCGGCGCTTCGTCGCCGGCACGGACATTATCTTCGAGGTCGGCGCGGTGATCGA
>JBFELD010000385.1:0-2872 GCA_041552375.1 Kiloniellaceae bacterium
AGCAGGCCGGCGGCGATCAGTACCCGCAATAGGCCCATGGGAACGACCCGGCGCGCGGTCTCCAGCCCGAAAACCAAAGCGTAGAGGATGAAACCGGCAGCGAAGATCACGCCGGCCTGAAAGCCGCCGCCCGGCCCGAAGTCACCGTGAAACTGCACGTAGAGAGCGAACAACAGGATCGCCGGCAACAACAACTTGGTGGTGACCCGTAAGACCAGGTGATGCCTCATTCCGTCCCGTCCTCCTCGTCCTCCGGCTGGTCGCGGCCACGCCCGTTCGTCCCGCCGCTGGCCAGCAGGATCAGCACCCCGATGCCGGCGGTGAAGACGACGGCCACCTCGCCGAGCGTGTCGAAGCCGCGGTAGCTGGCCAAGACCGCCGTGACCACGTTGGGGATATGGAAGATTTTCTCCGTGCCCTCGAAATATTCGGGGATCACATGCCCCATCGCCGGCGCGTCGGCCGATCCGAAAGGCGGCATGTCGAGGGTGCCGTAGATCAGCGCGCCGCCGGTGATGAAGACCACCAGCAGCGGCACGATCGGGACCCGCTCGGGCACCTTCTCGCGGCGAACGGTGAGCGTCATGGTCCCCAACATCAAAACGGTCGAGATACCCGCCCCCACCGCGGCTTCGGTGAAAGCGACGTCGACCGCGTCGAGCTGCACGAGGAGCGCCGCTGACAACAGGCTGAAGACGCCCGAGAGCATCACCACGGCAAAGAGGTGCCGCAGCCTGATGACGTAGTATGCCGTCAGCGCAAGGAAGGTCAGCAGGACGATGTCGACGACGAGGCCTATGGCTCTTCCTCCCCCTTGGCTGCCGCTATCGCCGTCTCCTCCTCATCGTCGACGACGTAAGGCTTCAAGCCGGCGACGTAAGCGGCGTTGGCGAGAGCGTGGGTGGAGGTCGGGCTGGTGAAGAACAGGAAAGTACCGATCAAAATCAGCTTGACCGTGACCAAGGAAAGGCCCGCTTGGAACATCATGGCGACCAGCATCAGCTCGGCGCCCAGGGTATCGATGACACCGCCGGCATGAAGCCGGGTGTAGAAGTCAGGCAGACGGATCAGGCCCAGAGCGCCCACCAGGATGAGGCCGCCACCGGCGAGAAAGAAGAACCAGGCGAAGAGATCTTGGAGCAATGCCATGGCTCAGCCCCCCTCCCCAGGTTGTCTTGCCTCGGGTCGGTCCGCCTCGCTCGGGATCTCCACGAAGTCACCCAGGGCGCGGTAGCGGAAGAACTTCAGGATGGCGATGGTGCCGATGAAGTTGATCAGTGCGTAGATCAGGGCGATGTCGAGGAAGTCCGGCCGTCCGTTGAGAAAACCGAGCACGCCGATCAACAACACCGTCTTGGTCCCGAAAGCGTTCACCGCCAATGTCCGGTCGTAAAGACTGGGGCCCATGAAAAGGCGCGCCAGGGTCAATAACATGGCCACCAGAATGGCGAGCGCGGCGACGGCGAACATCACTGACCCTCCACGGCGCTGACCCGCCGGTCGATGGCGCCCTCCAGCGTGCCTTCCGCCGCCTCGCGAGAGATGGCGTGGACGATGATCGCATCCTCTTCCAACTCGACCGAGACGGTGCCGGGGGTGAGCGTGATGGAGTTGGCGTGGATGACCCGCCCTAGGTCGGTCTTCTGGGTTGCCGGGACACGAATGATCCGCGGCGTGATCGGCAGGCTCGGATCGATGACCAGCCGCGCCACGTCGATATTGGCCTTGGCAATCTCCTTGGCGAGCCAGCCGAGGTAGCCGACGATGCGCAATCGCAGGTGCAGCGGTACACCCTCATGATCGATCAGATCCATGCGATGGGCGATGACCACGACCAGGGCAACCGATGCCACGCCGAAGCCCAGGATCAACGGCTCGTAGATGCCCGAGAGCAGCAACCAAAGGGCGTACATGGCCAGACCCAGTCCGACGGCATGCAGCATGTCGATGACACCCCCCTCTTCGGCCGCTCTGCGTCTTAAGCGGGTCGATCCGCGGCGCTTTTTTTGGACCACTGGTGATTAGCACCTCTTGGCCGCCAGGGCCAGAGTCTACAGGCTTACAGGCTGGTGAGCACCGGGAGCTTGCGCGTTCCTATCGTCGATGCCAAGCTGAGCGCGCCCGCGAAGGAGATATCGATGGCGGAGGACAAGAACGACGGCAAGGCGGCCGCGGTGATCCCGCAGCCGGTCGAGATCGACGACAGCGACGTCGGCGCCGGCGCCGAGCTCGGTGTCTGGGTGACGGCCCTCATCTGCGTCGTGCTGATCCTGCTCGCCATCTTCGCCCTTTAGGGGCGACCCATTTTGCGCTAACCGACTCAAAACTCTCTTAGCTAACGTCGCGCCTCGTCAAGTGATTTGGAGGTTCGTGACCCATGAGACTCAATGCCAATCAGCTAAAAAGAGTTGCCCAGCACCTGAACACACTGCGGATCGAGGAGAAGTACCGAAAGATCTATCTCAACCACCTCGATCCCACCGCCACGCGCAGACCAAGCGCCTAGGACTGCGCCAAGGTCGAGCTGATGATCGCCCAGAAGCTGGCGGCCCGGTCGTCCACCAAGGTCGCCTTCGTCGGCCTCGGCGCCAGCGGCAAGGACCCGATCCTGGTGGCCCGCGCCGGCTCGGTCCTCCTCGGCCTCGCCGGCAAACCGATCAAGGACAGCAAACCCAACCCGCCCAAGCGCTTCTCGGAAGTCTCGGCCAGCGCCGTCATGCGGGAGATCGAAAAGAGCGAGGGCCGGGCTTCGCACCTCTATCTCGACACCAGGAAGAACGTCACCATCGGTGTCGGCCATAGAGTGCAAAATATGAGCGAACTCAATAGCTTTCGCATGGTGCGCAGGGAAAGTGCCCCGCCTCAATTGGGC
>JBFELD010000386.1:0-2852 GCA_041552375.1 Kiloniellaceae bacterium
CGACGGAGAGAACCAGAGTTGAGCCGGCGAAGTCCGCAAAGCCCATCTCGGACAGCCATCCGCCGCCCCAGTGCCAGGCGCCCTGGATGGGATAGATGATCGCGGTCAGGAAGAACACGAAGGCGAAGAAGGGCCAAAGCTTGATGCGTTCGGCCAAGGTGCCCGAGACGATCGAGGCGGCCGTGGCAACGAAGACCATCTGGAAGAACCAATCGGAGGACGCGGAATAGCCGCTGGAAAGATCGCCGGCGAGAGCGGCGCTGTCGTCGGCTTGCCAGATGGCAATCGAACCGAAGAAGCCACCGTCGACACCCTCGTACATGAGGTTGTAGCCGACGGCGTAAAACGCGATCCCGGCGATGGAAAAGAGTGTGATGTTCTTCAGAAGGATCGTGGTCACGCTCTTGGTCCTGACCAATCCTGCCTCGAGGCAGGCGAAGCCCGCCGCCATCCAGAGGACCAGGAAGCCATGCATGAGAAACGATAGGCTGTTGAAAATGTATGACGTTTCACCCGGCACCGCGGCTTCGGCCGGCGTTGCCATGGTGAAGGCCACGGCGAGCGTGGCGAGCAGGAGAGCCAGGCCCTTCCATGGCGGCATCGGGAGTGTTTCGGAAAGGTTCAACATGGGAAGGCTTCCTCCTATTCAAAGCATGGCCCCAAGCCGATCGTGCGATCGAGGTGTGTTGCTCGAATAGGTAGGAGGGTTCGGTTTCCGCCGGATGTCGGGTGAGCCCCTAATTGGTTTCAATTGTTTCACCGAGGGGCGGTGAGGGGCACCGGCCGCTTTCCCGACCGGTAGCACACCGGCCCCAGGGACGGGCAGCCTGTTTTTTCGGCGTCAGGTCGGGCCCGTGGAGAACATGTAGCCGGCCCCGCGGACGGTCTTGATGACCTGGGGCTTGCCGGGGTCGGTTTCGATCTTGCGGCGGATGCGGGCGATACGGATATCGATCGATCGGTCGAATGGCTCCCAACCTCTATTGTGGGCCAACTCCAGAAGCTGATCGCGACTGAGAACACGGTTGGGCCGTTCCGCAAAGGCTTTCAGCAGGTCGAATTCCATCGCGGTCAAGGAAATCTCCTTGTCGTCCTCGTCGAAGAGCTTATGGGCATCGAGGTCGAGCCGGCATTGACCGAACGCGACGACGCGGTGTTCGGGATCCTCGGGTGAGGGAGCCGTGCGTGCCGCCGAGGCGCGCCGCAGCACCGCTTTGATCCGTGCCTTCAATTCTCGCAAGTCGACCGGTTTCGGGATGTAGTCGTCGGCGCCCATTTCGAGCCCGACGATCCGATCCACGGTCTCGCCGGAGGCCGTCACCATGATGATCCCGGCGTCTACGGTCTCACGCAGAAATCGGGCCAGGGACAAGCCGTCCTCTCCGGGCATCGTGACGTCGAGGAGGGCGATGTCGAAGGGCTGCTCCGCCGCGACGAGGCTTCGAAGCTCCTGACCGCCCGGCAAGGCGGTCACGCGATAGCCCTGCTGCACGAGATACTCCGCCAAGGTCTCGCGCACGTCCGTCTCGTCGTCGACCACGACGATATGTGTTTCATCGCTCATGATCCCGCCTCGCTAACCGGCCAGGGCGCTCGACCCGCCCAAGCCGTCAGTTTGCCTTTCGACGCATGAGAAGATCCACGAGGTCGCGAATTTCTTTGGGTGCGATCGGTTTTTCGAGATAGGGCCGTTGTGAGGCATCGAGAAACTCCTTCACCCTTGGGCTGAGTGTGTCACCGGTTATGAAGGCGAGGCCTTCGATCTGGTCCGGCCTGGTATCCTGAATGGCTTGGTAGAGGGTCGGCCCGTCCATGTTCGGCATCCTGATATCGCTCAACACCACATCGTAGCGCCGACGCTTGATCTTCTCCAAGGCGAGGCGGCCGGATTGGGCGACCTCCACGCTGTGACCTTCATGGGCCAGAACGTCGCTGATGATTTGCCCGACGTCGAACTCATCATCGACCACGAGGACCTGATAGCCGCCGGCGGGTCGGGGTCCGGGCTCCGGGATTGGCCGCGCCGGCTCTTGCCGGTCGGCGCAGGGCAGGCGGATCGCGAAGGCAGCACCTTCGCCCGTCCGGCTCTCCAGTTCAATGGTGCCGCCGTGCGCCTCCACGATCCGATGGCACAGCGCGAGCCCCATGCCGGTGCCGCTGCCGATCTCCTTCGTCGTGTAGAGCGGCTCGAAGATGCGGCTCCGGACGCTCGCCGGGACACCGGGGCCGTTGTCCTTCACCTTGACGACGACCTCGTTGCGCGTTTTGCGATAGGAGGTGATGATTCTCAACTGTCGCCGGGTGTCGACGGCCTCGAGGGCATGCTGCGCGTTGACGATCAGGTTGGTGAAGACCTGCCGCATCTGATCGGGGTCCGCCAGAACCGGGGGCAACTCGCCCGCGGCACGCCAGACAAGATCGATGTCGGTGGTCCGCAGCGAATATCCGGTTACCTCCAGCGCCTCCTCGATGATGGTGTTGAGATCGACAGGTTCCGTGCGCGTCGGCTCTTGCCTCGCCATTGCCAAGAAGCTCTTGACGATGCGCGCGCAGCGGTCGGCGGCGTTGCCGATCTTATCCGCTCGGGCCTTGATCTCCGGATCCTCCGTCGTCTCCTGGAGCATCATGGCCTGTCCGAGCAGGACCGAGAGCGGGTTGTTGAGCTCGTGGGAGACGCCCGCAAGAAGCTCGCCCAGGGCGCTCAACTTCTCACTTTGATGCAGCATCTCACGTTGGCGCTCCAGCTCACTTTCGGCCGCTTTACGCTCCGTCAGGTCCAAGATGCTGGAAACGATGACGTCCGCTCCGTGGTAGTCGATCAGCCGCGAGGAGAGCGAGCAGGGGAACTCCTC
>JBFELD010000387.1:0-2850 GCA_041552375.1 Kiloniellaceae bacterium
GTCTCCTCGCGAAGGCGCTGTGGGGGTCTGGCAATCGATGAAAGAGGATAAGGCGCAGCCCTTAACGGGCGCTTTAATGAGCAACTTGTCTCAAATGCGGGGCAGTAACAACGGTCGACGTATCAATGCCAGGCGTCGGGGACGGCCTCCTTGCGATGGGCGATGAAGTCCTTCAGCGCCTCGTCGACGGCCTCGTCGATGGGCGGGGGCTCGTATGCGCGCAGCAACGCCCGGCATTGTTCAAAGGCGCGGGTCTCGGCGGTCTTCTCGCCCTGATCGCGCCACTGCTCGAAGGAGTTAGTATCGGAGGTGCGCGCCTCGTAATAGGCGCTCTCGTAGTTCTTCAGAGTATGCGCGGTGCCGAGAAAGTGGTGACCGGGTCCGGCCTCGACGAAGGCATCGGCCGCCAGGGCGTTGTCGTCGAGCGCCAAGCCCTCGAGCAGGCGATGCATCATCCCCAGGCGGTCGCAATCGAGGATGAACTTCTCGTAGCCCATGGTGAGCCCTCCCTCCAGCCAGCCGGCCGAATGGAGCACGAAGTTGCTGCCGGCGATCAGCGCCGGCCAGAGGGAATCGGCCGATTCCTGGCCGGCTTGAGCATCGGCCACCTTTGAAGCGGTGAAATGCCCGCCGCAGCGCAAGGGCAGGCCGGCGCGCCGGGCGAGCTGCCCGACCGCCATATAGGCCAAGGCCGGCTCAGGCATGCCGAACGTGGGTGCGCCGCTCTTCAGGCTCATGGAGGAGAGGAAGTTGCCGTAGATGGCCGGCGCGCCGGGCCGCACCAATTGGGTGAGCGCAACCCCCACCAGGGCCTCGGCATGGGCCTGAGCGATGGCGCCCGCCGGTGTCACCGGCCCCATGGCGCCGCCAAGGATGAAGGGCACCACCACGGTGCACTGGTTCGCGGCGGCATAGGCCTTGAGCGCGCCGGTCATGGTTGCGTCGTAGACCAGTGGCGAGTTCACATTGATGTTGCCGAGGATGACGCAGTTCTCCTCGACGAAGTCGCGGCCAAAGACGAGACGCGCCATCTCGATCGAGTCCTCGGCCCGCTCGGCCGCCGTGACCGAGCCCATGAAGGGCTTTTCCGACCAGCGGATATGGGCGTAGACCATGTCGAGGTGGCGCTTGTTGACCGGGATGTCGACCGGCTCGCAGATCGTCCCGCCCGAATGATGCAGCCAGGGGCTCATATAGGCGAGCTTGACCAGGTTCTCGAAGTCCTCGAGCGTGCCGTAACGCCGGCCCTTGTCCAGATCGCGCACGAAAGGCGATCCGTAGGCGGGCGAGAAGACCGTGTTGTCCCCACCGATGACGACCGAGCGCGCGGGATTGCGTGCGTGCTGCACGAACTCCCGCGGCGCGGTCCGGCAAAGGCTTGCGATCTGGCCAGCTTCGAAGCACACCCGGTTGTCGGTGACCGAGGCGCCCGCCTGCTCGAAGAGGCTCAAAGCCTCCGCATCACCATGGATTTCGATACCGATCTCGCGCAGGATCCAATCGGCGTGGCTCTCGATGCGGGCCAGCGCGTCATCGTCCAGCAAAGCGTAATAGGGAATTCGCCGAGTGATGGTAACCGGGGCCGACGCCGCGGCCACCGTCTCGCGCTCCGCCCGGCGCGCGGCGCGCCCGGACCTCCCCCGTCTGGCCTCTTTCGACGATCCCGCCATCTGTCGCGCCCTTCCGCCAGCCCATCTCTAAGCACCAGCCCCTGTTCGAGGCTTTCGCCGTTTCATCAATATCACGGCGGCTGGGGCGGCGTAAGCGGGTTCCGTGGAAGGACGTATCGCTGGAGAGAAGAGACACCCCGACCCCCCGGACGCAACCCGCGGGGCCGGGAACAAGGGAGCCGTCAGGGTGTGGCCGGGCGGATATTGAGGTTGGCCCGGAACACATTATCGGGGTCGTACTTCGCTTTTACTTCCTGCAGGCGCGGGAAGTTATCGCCGAAAGCCTTGACCAATTGCGCCTCGCCTTCCTCGCTGAAGCCGGGGAAGTTGAGATAGGCCGCCGCATCGGAGATGCTCTGCATGTCCTCGATCACCTCACGCGCCCAGCCGATATTCTCCTCCTCCCGGTCGGCCTCGTCCCAGTTCGACTCGACGCCGATCAGGAAGGGCGACTGGCGCTGACCGAAGGCAGTGGCGCCCGCCGGCACCCGCTGCAAGGCACCGCCCAGGAACCAGACGTCTATCGACGTCAACTGCGAGGGCCGGGTCTTGGTGTGCGCGATCAGCTTGGCGATCGTTTCGTCGCTCAACTCCTCGAGATAGCTCGACTTCCAGTAGTAGTTGCGTCCGTCCGGATAGTCTGCGTCGAGGAACTGCTGAACCTCCTGGAAAGGCATCGGCCCGCTCAGGTCGGCCAGGGGCTCGCCCAACTCGCGGAAGGGCCGGATCGCCTCCTCGCCCTTCTCGAACGGGCCCGAGTAGCAGGCCAGGAAGACGATCGCCGGCTTGCCCTGCGCTTCGAGCGGGATGAACTCCTCTTCCGGTGCCGTCCACAAGACCGCCAGAGTGCCTAGCTCCTCGCAGGCCGTCGGCATGTATTCGCGATACCAGCGCAGCGCCGCCTCGGCCTGCTCCAATGGATAGAACACCGCAGCGAACCAGACCTCGGGCCCGACCGGATGAAGGGCGAACTCGAATGAGGTCACGACACCGAAGTTGCCGCCACCGCCGCGCACGGCCCAAAAGAGGTCCGGGTTTTCCTCGGCGCTGGCGCGCCGGATCTGACCGTCGGATGTCACGATCTCCACCGAGGTAATGTTGTCCAGCGCCGCGCCGTGCTTGCGCGACAGCCAACCGAGACCACCATGCAGGGTGAGACCAGCTACACCGGTGGCCGAAA
>JBFELD010000388.1:0-2795 GCA_041552375.1 Kiloniellaceae bacterium
CGATGATCGCATTGGCGCCAAGCGTGACATCGCCGGCATCGATCAGATCGACCGACACCAGGAGCCCGGCACCGGAGATCGCCGGGATCGCCATCAGCATCGAGAAGCGGGCGGCCTCGGCACGCTCGAAGCCAAGAATCCTGGCCATCGACATGGTGATGCCGGCGCGGCTGGTGCCGGGTACCAACGCGAGCACCTGGGCCAGACCGATCAGAACCGCGCTCAACACGGTCATGTGCTCGATGCGGCGCAGCGTCATGCCCGCCCGGTCGGCCAGATAGAGCACGATGCCAAAGCCGATGGTCGCCCAGGCAACGACCTCGATATCGTGAAGATTGAGCGCGATGGCATCCTTGAATAGGCCGCCGACCACCGCGAGGGGAAGGGCCGACAGCAGGATGAAAAAGGCGAGGCGAGCGCCGGCGTCCAAGCGCCCCGTCGCCACCTTGCCCAAACCGACCAGCATCACCCCGATATCGCGGCGGAAGTAAAGGCAGACCGCAAAAAGCGTGCCGACATGAACCGCGACGTCCAGCGTCAGTTGCTGGTTCATCGTCTGCTCGGGCACTTGCATGCCGCTGGCCTGAACGCCTTCCCAGACCAGCACAAGATGTCCGGAAGAAGAGATGGGCAGAAATTCCGTGATGCCTTGAACGATGGCCAGAATGACGACGTGAAGCAATGGCAAGGACAAAACTCCTATCGATCGGGCCCTATATCCCGAAAAGACGATCCCCCGGCGGGTCCGCACGCAAAGGTCCGCGCGGCGCCGCGCCCGTGCTTATAACACTGGCCGCTCCTAACTTACAGAACACAAATAGGGCCGAAATTGTACTAAAAATTGATACCTTTGGAAAAGTGGCGATAAAACCTGGTTTGGCCCTTAATGACTTAGGGTAAAAAGGGCAAAATTCCTGACCTTATTTTCGGGAATCCATTGGATTCCTTAACGATCATGAGCTATAGAAAGGGCCCGGCACATGCCGTCGGGGAGAGGCGAGAATGGCAAAAGACATGCTCCAGTTCGTGACCAAGGCCAAAGAGACGCCCGAAAAGCGTGGTGCGGCCAAGCGGCGCATGGACTTCGACGAGATCTACCACGAGTTCTCGTCCGACGCGGCGGCGGTGCAAGCGAGCCGCTGTTCCCAGTGCGGCGTCCCCTTCTGCCAGGTCCACTGTCCCCTTCACAACAATATCCCCGACTGGCTGATGCTGAGCGCGGAGGGGCGCTTGGAGGAGGCTTACGAGCTGGCGCAGGCGACCAACACCTTTCCTGAGATCTGTGGTCGGATCTGTCCCCAAGATCGCCTCTGCGAGGGCAACTGCGTGATCGAGCAGGCCGGCCATGGCACCGTGACCATCGGCGCCGTCGAGAAGTACATCACCGAGACCGCCTGGCGGGAAGGCTGGGTCGAGACGATACGGCCGCGACACGAAAGGTCGGGCTCGGTCGGCATCATCGGCGCGGGGCCGGCGGGTCTGGCCGCGGCCGAGCGGCTACGCCGTCGTGGCTATCAAGTCGTCGTCTATGACCGCTATGACCGGGCCGGCGGCCTGCTCATTTACGGCATACCCAACTTCAAGCTGGAAAAGCAGGTGGTCGAGCGTCGGACCGCTTGGTTGGAAAGTTCGGGTGTGGAGTTCGAGCTCGGGCTCGAAGTCGGGCGCGATGCCTCCTTCGATGAGATCCGTGGCCGTCATGATGCGATCCTGATCGCCACGGGCGTTTACCGCGCGCGCGATGTGCCGCTGCCGGGCGCCGGCCTCGGCGGCCAGTTTCAGGCCATGGCCTACCTCACCGCCTCGAACCGCAAGGGATTGGGTGACGCGGTCCCCGAGTTCGAGGACGGCACCTTGGACGCCGCGGGCAAGCGGGTGGTGGTGATCGGCGGCGGCGACACCGCCATGGACTGCGTGCGCACGGCGGTGCGCCAGGGCGCGGCTTCGGTGCGCTGCCTTTACCGCCGGGACCGGGAGAACATGCCGGGCTCGCAACGCGAAGTCGCCAATGCCGAGGAAGAGGGCGTGGAGTTCATCTGGCAAGTGGCGCCCGAGGCCTACTTGGGTGACGGCCATGTCACGGCCGTGCGGGTCGCGAAAGTTCACCTCGGCATGCCCGACGCCACCGGCCGCCAAGCGCCTCGGATCGTCGAGGGATCGGCCTACTCGATCGACGCCGACATCGTCATCAAGGCCCTGGGGTTCGATCCCGAAGACCTGCCGGTTCAATTCGAGCGCGCGGACCTGGAACTAACCCGCTGGGGCACGCTGCGCATCGATCACCGCCGCAAGATGACCAATCTCGACGGCGTCTTCGCCGCCGGCGACATCGTGCGCGGCGCCTCGCTGGTCGTCTGGGCGATCCGGGACGGGCGCGAGGCGGCCGACGCCATCGCCACCTACATCGACGGCAAGAGCCAGGAGGCGGCGCCGAAAAGCCGAGCCGTGGCGTGAGGGAGGAAGACCAATGAGCGCTCGAAAGTGGTCGCCCGGAGGCCGCAACGACACGATGGGCCGCTGGCCCGCCGAGGCCGGCCGGCTGGCCGCTCATGGCCTTTATCTGCCGTCGGAAGAACACGATGCCTGCGGTGTCGGTCTGGTGGCCGCGATCGACGGCAAACCCCGGCGCGAGGTCGTGGAGGCCGGGATCGAGGCCCTGAAGGCGGTGTGGCACCGCGGCGCCGTCGACGCCGACGGCAAGACCGGCGACGGCGCCGGGATCCACGTGCAGATCCCCCAGTCCTTCTTTCGCGAACACATCGGACGCACCGGGCACACGCCGGATGCCGAGCGGA
>JBFELD010000389.1:0-2767 GCA_041552375.1 Kiloniellaceae bacterium
GCGCGCCCGGCTCAACTGCATCTCCCACCTGCTGAGCCAATTTCCTTATGACTCCGTTCCACGCAAGAAGGTCCAGCTCGGCAAGCGGCGCATGACGGGCAAGTACGACGACCTGGCGTCCTTGCAAGGCCGGCGCTTCATACCGGAGATCTTCTGATCTTCCACGCTTACGACCGCGAGGACTGAGAGCCTTCGGACGTGCTTGGATCGGAGCCTCGTTCTTCAGTCGTGCCCTCGCCACTCGGAGAGAGGCTCTCGGCCGCCGCGTCGTCGTCGCCCGGGGCGATGATATGCACATCGCGTTGCGGAAAGGGGATGGTGATCCCGTTCTCCCGGAAGCTGGCATCGATGGCGAAGTGGAGCCCGCTTAAGACCGTGATGTAGTAATCGGTGTCCTGCACATAGACGCGCAGTTGAAAGTTCAGCGACGAATCGCCGAAGGCCATGAAGACGACATAGGGCTCGGGATAGCTCAGCACGTGCGGCGTCGACTTGGCGCATTCGAGCAAGAGGTCGCGGACCCGCTCGGTGTCGCTCCCATAGGCCACGCCGACAGGGATCGAGATGCGGATGGTCCGGTTCTTATGGGTCCAGTTCTTTACCGACTGTGAGATGAGGTCGGAATTGGGCACGATGACCGAGGAACGATCGAAAGTCTCGATCTCCGTCGAGCGCACGGAGATACGCTTGACCGTGCCCTCCACGGATCCAACGACGATCCAATCGCCCACCTTGACCGGCCGTTCGATCAGCAGCAGCAGGCCCGAGACGAAATTTTCAACAATGGTACGCAGTCCAAAGCCGATGCCGACCGAGAGCGCGCCAGCGACGATCGCCAGCTTGGAAAAATCGAGCCCGAGTGTCGCCACCGCCACGAGCGCGCCAATGATGATTACCGTATAGCCGACGCCGGAAACGATGGAATTGCGGGCGCCTGAATCCATTCGGGTCCGCTTCGACAGCTTGTTCGAAAGCCAGCTCTTGATCCAACCCGACAACAGAATGGAGAGAGCGAATACCGCGATGGCGACGATGATATCCAGCAAAGAGATGGTGAAGTCACCGATGCGTATGCCGGTAACGAGCCGGTTCAACCAGCCATTCAAAATCTCGGGCTGGAGTCCGTAAGAAATCAGCAGGAAATAGATGATTGGCCCGAATATGAAGACCTGAACCAGGATGGAGATCCAAATCTCGATGATCCCCAGGGTGCCCTCGGACAAGCGAAACCGATCGTTGAGCCTTCGGTAGAACCGCCCGCTCGGCTGGCACGCCTGATGCAACAGCTCGACGGCACCCGCGCGCAGCAACCAGCCAAGACCGAGGAATAAGACCGTCAACATGACGACCCGCAGGACCAGGCTCGCCAAATGGGAGAAGCCCACCAGATCGATTACCGGCACTGCCATCAGAATTCCGATGATGAGGAGGCGTCCGAGCGCGAACCAAAGGGCGGCCGCACCCTCGTCCTCCACCTTCCAGAACCGCCGCGGCGTCAAGGTCAAAAGCAGGCCGGCTAGTATCGTGTTGAGGGTAAAGTCGGCGACCGCGACAAGCTCCTTCGGCGGCGCGCCGCCGAACCCGGAAAGTTCTCTGAGGAGCATGGCAAAGGCGAGATAAGCGCCGATGACCTTGAGTCGGCGGGCGAGCAAGACCGCCCCCTCCTCGGTCACCGGCAAAAGCCGCCAGTCCGGCTGATCGGGTGCCAGTACCGAATCCGCCAGCCCCCATACGAGCACGTAAATCATCCCGGAATAGCAAAGCGCGCGCAGCAGATAGGGAAAGGTCACCACCGTATCCATGACCATAACGATGACCAGCAGCATCAAACCCAAGGCCATCAGAGGTACGAACACCTGCCGAAACGCTCGAACGCAGTCGACCAGAATACGACTTGAAGCCGTCGGCTCGATCTGGCTCTCCTGGAGGCGGATATGGCGTCTGAGGCGCCGGCGGATCGCCGCCGCGAGGGGATAGGCGATCAAGGCCGCAAGCCCCAACATTGCAAGCTGCAAGGCGCGGTAACGCGACGTCGCGCCCCGCCACCACTCCCCTGGCGCCCGCGCGAAGGTCGCCGCGATGGTCTGCAGCCCCTCATCGGCAGCGCGCCAGTTCTCGGACGAAAACAGACTGGGCGAGCGGTCGAGCACTTGAGAGAATTCGGCTCTCACCGTCCCGGTGATGCGGCCGAGAAGGATTTTCGCCTTCGAGATGGCCAGTTCCGTTGCCTTGATACGCCCTTCCACCTCGGAGAGTCTCTCCGTTAGCTGGCGACGAATCGCGGCGAGCTCTTCGGATTCCGGCGGCTCGCCCTCGGCGGGCCCCGGGCCCAGGGTTCGCATTTGGGCCCTCAAAGGGCCGGAGCGTTTGCGTTCCCTGGCCAGGTTGAGTTTCGCGTCGGTGATAATCTCCTGGATCAACGCCTTGACGGCCTCGGCCATCTGTGGATCGGCAGCCTGATCGCTCTCGATCAGATCCTCGATCGTATCCAGGTTGTCGATCCAGACCCGCGGTGAGGAGGCATCTTCCGTCGCGATCGCGGGAGGCTCCGTCTGCGCAAGTCCGGCGTGGAGCGCCAAGGCCAAAGCACACACGCAAGCAACCAGGAAGACCGCTGCCAGCTTGACCGTCTTTCTCACGCTAAGCTCTCCGGTTCCATCGGCTCTCTCACGTCGGCGGCGATGCCGGCCCGACGCGGGGCGAACGCCTCACCTAACGGATGAATGAAGAAATCGAAAAAACGCTCAGGTTGCTAAAGCATCTGAGC
>JBFELD010000390.1:0-2759 GCA_041552375.1 Kiloniellaceae bacterium
TCTTGCTGGACGGCGAGGCGGTCGGTTGGGTTACCTCGGGTACCAGCGTTCCTTACAGCGCCTTCGACGGCGAAGGGATCACGGCGCATCCGGCGGAAGAGCATGCCCTGCGCCCCATCGGCCTCGCGCTCATCCGATCGGACCTCAACTATCATACCGAACGGCCGATCCTCCTGGAGGTGGAGGATCAACGCGGCCAGCGTATGAATGCCGAGTTGGCGCCACGAAACCTGTGGTCAGTGCCGCCCTTCGCGCGGCCCTATCGTGGTTTTCAGGCTCCGCTCGCGGGGCCGCGCGCGGAGGCGAGTGGTTTGGAAGGCAAGGCCCGTGCGCTGTCGCAGGCCGCGGCGGACAATACCCGCTGGCGGCGCGAGGACTGTATCAATCTGATCCCGTCCGAGCAGACGACCTCGGCCTTCGTCGATAACCTCACCATTGCCGATCCCGCCGGGCGCTATAACGAGCACAATCGCTTGAAAGCCTTGGGCCCCGAGGCGGCGGACGTCCGCTATTACAAGGGCACGGCCTTCATCATGGACAAGGAGGAGGAGCTGAAGGCCGCCCTTCGCGCCTTCTTCGACTGCCGGGCGGTCGAGCCACGCGTAATCTCCGGGCAGATGGCCAACGATACCGTCTATGACGCGCTGCAGGCCTATCACAACCGTCTGCGGCGCGGCCGCACGCCTGAACGCCTGAGCCGCGTGCTGGTGCATGACCTGAACAAGGGTGGCCACCTCTCGGCTCAGGTGACCGGCGCGCTCAAGAACTATGTCGCGTTCGACCCGGATAGCGCGCGCCCGGCGGTCGAGCATTTCCCCCTCGATCAGGCCAACCCGCATCTTATCGATGCGCAAGCGGCCAAGGAGCTGATCGCACGGCGGCGGCCGGAGCTGATCGTCTTCGGCCGCTCGGTGATCATCCATAAGGAGCCGGTGGCCGAGATCGCCCGCTTCGTCCACGCCCATTTCGGGGCCGACAATCCGAAACGCCCGCTGATCATGTATGACGGCGCCCATGTCCTGGGCCTGCTGGGACCACACTTTCAAGATCCGCTGGCCGAAGGGGCCGATGTGGTCACCGGCTCGACGCACAAGACCTTTTTCGGCCCGCAGCGTGGCGTCGTGCTCTCCAATATCGTACCGGGCCACGTTTTCGAGCCCTTCTGGGACTTTATCGAGTCGAGGACCTTTCCCGGCCACGTCTCCAACCATCACCTGGGGACACTGCTCGGGTTGCTTGGCGCCACCTACGAGATGCTGCACTTCAAGGACGCCTATCAGTCCCAGATCATCGCCAACGCCAAGGCCTTCGCCCGCGCGCTGGCCGATCAGGGCTTGAGCCTGGAAGGCGATCCGGCCCTCGACTTTACGGAGACCCACCAGGTGCTGCTACGGACCGGCCGCGCCGAGGGTGAGGCGCTGGCCGACCGCCTCGAGGCCAACAACATCATCACCAATCCCCAGGCTTTTTGGGATGACCCCTCCTTCGCGGCGGCCAGCGGGGTGCGCATGGGTAGCCAGGAGATGACGCGCTATGGCATGGTCGAGCGCGACTTCGCCGAGCTGGCGGCGCTGATTGCGGCCATCGCCGGTGCCGATGACGACACGCCCAAGGACCAGTGGCGCGATGACGTGACCGCCTTGCGCCGGCGCTTTACGGAGATGACCTATTGCTTCTGAGGCGTCCTTGTCAGTGGCCGGTGGTGAAGTCGTTGCGGCCGCACGCATCGCGCCCGCGTAGCAGGAACAGCGGCCGGCGGCCATAATCCTGGGCCGGGTGCTGCTCGGCCGTTTTCTCGCCCAGCTTATGGTCGTAGAAGCACCGCCCCGGCATCAATCTGACGACGAAGGCGGCGCGGCGCGCAGGACTGTTGTTGGGTCCGGACTGGTGGATCATGTAGACGTCATGAAATGACATCTCGCCCGCGCGCAGCACCAAGTCGCGAGCCGTGCTCTCGTCGAAATGTTCCTCGTCGCAGACCAAATTGATGGTGAGGCCGTCATTTTCTTGCCAATGATGACCGAAGATCTCACGGGCTTTGTGGGAGCCGGGGATGAAGCGCATACAGCCGTTCTCGGGCGTCGCGTCGTCGATGGCGATCCAGACTGTCAGCGTCTCCAGAGGACGGATCGGATAATAGTCGCCGTCCTGATGCCAGGGCGTTTCCTTGCCGCCCCCGGCCGGCTTGCCGAAGATCGTCGTCCCCCAGAGGATGATATCGGGGCCGATCAGCTGTTCGGCCATGTCGAGGATTTCCGGCCGCGCGGCGAAGTCGAGCCATTGCCGAGAGCCCTTCACGCCCTGAGCCCCCGGTTTTTCCAGATGCGGGCCCAGCATGATGTCGGAAGCGATGCCGTCGTTGTCCGCGAGCAAACGGTCATAGGCCTGGCGCATCTTCGCCAACACTTCGTCGGGAAGGCGGGTGCGCGGCACCACGTAGCCATCTTCGTGGAACCGCGCCACCTCCTCGGAACTGAGCCGAACGCGATCTTCGACCATTCGCACCTCCCTCCTGATAGAGGCTAGGGGCGAAGCATAGCGCGGTCAGGCGCGCAGGTCAGCTCTGGGCGATCGGATGGAAGACTACTCGTCGCCCAAGATCGCCGCGGTGTCGCCACCGGTCTCCCGGCCCGGCAAGACCGCATTCAGGATGATGCCGATGATGGCGGCCAGCGCCATGCTCGAGATGGTCATGAAATCGCCCATCTGCAGGGTCGCCCCTCCGATCCCGATCACCAGGATCACCGAAGCGATGAGCA
>JBFELD010000391.1:0-2753 GCA_041552375.1 Kiloniellaceae bacterium
GATGGGCGAGAAGGTGATCATCAACATCAAGACCTTCGTCGACGGGCACGCCCCGCCGGACCGCGTTCTGGAATCGATGTTTTAGGATCGACTCCGGGGCTCAGGCAGCGCAGGTCGCGTCGTCGCCGTAGTCGACCGAAGAGAGATCGAGGATCGACGGCTCGTTGCCGCAGAGCGGACAGGCCGGATCGGGCTTGACGCTTACCTCATGGAAAGTCGACTCCAGCGCCTCATAGAGGATCAGGCGGCCGGACAAGCTCTTGCCGATGCCCAGCAGCTCCTTGACCACTTCCACTGCTTGCAGGGTCCCGAGAACCCCGGCCAACGCCCCCAGGACGCCCACATCGGCGCAAGAGCCCTTGAAGTCCGCCGGCTGGTCTCCGAAGAGGCATCGGTAGCAGGGGTGCGCCTCCGGCGCGTCCGCCGAGCGCTCAAAGGCCTTGTAAGTGGAGATCTGCCCGTCGAAGCGCAGAATGGCGGCGGAGACCAGGGGTCGACGGGCTAAATGACATGCGTCATTGACCAGGTAGCGGGTGGCGAAGTTGTCCGACCCATCGGCGACCAGGTCGTAGGCCTCGATGATCTCGAGGGCGTTGTCGCGGGTAAGACGGACGGCGTGCTCCTCCACGGTGACCTCGGGGTTGACCTCGGCCAGGCGCCGGCGGCTGCTTTCGACCTTGGCGGTGCCGAGGCTGGAGGTGTCGTGCAGGACCTGGCGTTGCAGGTTCGACAGATCGACGGCATCATCGTCGACGACACCCAGAGTGCCGACGCCGGCGGCGGCGAGATAAAGCAGCAACGGCGAGCCAAGGCCGCCCGCGCCGATCACCAGCACCTTCGCACCAAGAAGCTTGGCCTGTCCCTCCTCGCCGATTTCCGGCAGGACCAGATGGCGGGCGTAGCGGTCGATCTGCGCATCGGTGAAGTCTTTGTCCATGGGACAAGGCTACTCCAACTGGCAGGCCGGTAAAAGACTTTCGCCGGCGAAGATCTCTGCCCAGGTCAGGTCAATCCTTCGAACAGGTCGGTCGAGAGGTAGCGCTCGGCGAAGGAGGCGAGGATGGTGACGAAGAGTTTGCCCTTCATCTCCGGGCGGGCCGCCACCTCCAAGGTCGCAGCCAAAGCGGCGCCCGACGAAATGCCGACCGGCAGTCCTTCGAGGGATGCGACTTCCCGCGCGGTCTTGAAGGAGGTCTCGTTGCCAATGGAGATGACCTCGTCGATCAGCGTGGTGTCGAGAATGGCCGGCACGAAGCCCGCACCGATGCCCTGGATCTTGTGCGGTCCCGGCCGCCCGCCCGATATCACCGGGCTGTCCTCCGGCTCGACCGCCACCATCCGCAACGAGGGATTTCGTGGCTTCAGCGCCCGGCCGACGCCGGTGAGCGTGCCGCCCGTGCCGACGGCGGAGACGACGACATCAACCTCGCCCTGGCTGTCGCGCCAGATCTCCTCGGCGGTGGTCTCCTCGTGAATGCGCGGATTGGCGGGGTTGCTGAATTGCTGTGGGATCACCGCCCCGGGCAGCGCTCCGGCCAGGGCCTCGGCCTTGGCGACGGCGCCGTTCATGCCCTTGGCGCCATCCGTCAACACCAGCTCGGCCCCCAACAAGCGCAACATCTTGCCGCGTTCGCTCGACATCGTCTCGGGCATGGTGAGGATCAGGCGATAGCCCTTCGCCGCGCAGACGAAGGCGAGCGCGATGCCGGTATTGCCGCTGGTCGGCTCGACGATGGTGCCGCCGGGCTTAAGCTTGCCCGAGGCCTCCAACGCCTCGATCATCGACAGGCCGATGCGGTCCTTGACCGAGCCCAGCGGGTTGAAGAACTCGCACTTGGCGACGATCCGCGCCTCGATGCCGTAGGCGGCCTCCAGCTTGGCGAGGCGGATCATCGGCGTGGCGCCGATCGTCTCAAGCACGTTGTCGTAGATGCGCCCGCGAAACTCGCGTCCCGGCGCGCCGGGGCCGTCGGCGGGCGTGTCTGCGGGCACGTCGGCCGCGCTGCGTCGCGCCTTAGATCGAGAAGTCGGCAACGTCTTGGACCGCTTCGCTGGGGATCTGCCGGTCACGCGCCCTTTGGCAAAGGTCCTCGATGGTGATGGCGTCGAAGCGGGTCATCATCTCCTCTTGCATGTCGAGCCACAGGGGGCGCACCACCTCGACCCCGATCTGCGAACCATCGGTTTCGGCAGCGGGATCGTCGGCATTCTCCAGTCCGCGCACGACGCGGATGATCTCGCCGACCGAGATGCGGCGTTTCTCCCGCGCCAGGCGATAGCCCCCGCGCGGGCCGCGCTGGCCGGCAAGAACATTGGCGTGTACCAAGCTTTGAAGAACCTGCTCGAGATAGCGGCGCGGGATCCCCTGCCGGCGCGAGATGTCGGCCGAGCGCACAGGGTCCGCGCCGGCGTGATAGGCGATATCGACAACGGCCTCGATGGCAAAGAGAAGTTTCTTGGATAGGCGAAGCATGCGCCGTCAGCCCGTCTCTCGTCCGTCAGCGGGACCACCGGCAAGACCGGTCGAGCCGAAGCCACCGGCGCCGCGGGCACTCTCGTCCAGGTCCTCGACCTCCCGCCAGGCGGCGCGGCGGACCTCGGCGATGATGAGCTGGGCGATGCGCATGCCGCGGCTGACCGTGAAGGGCTCGGTGCCGTGGTTTATCAGGATCACGCCGATCTCGCCGCGATAGTCGGCATCGATCGTCCCGGGGGCGTTGAGGCAGGTGATGCCGTGCTTCAAGGCCAGCCCC
>JBFELD010000392.1:0-2749 GCA_041552375.1 Kiloniellaceae bacterium
CAGCGCCTGGGCGATGGTCTCGGAATGGGCGCGGTCGGTGATCAAGGCTTTGGCCCCGCCGTGCTGCAGGATGAAGGCGATGGTCTGAGCATCGAGGCGCACGTTGAGGGGGTTGAGCACCGCCCCCGCGGCAGGCACCCCCATGTGGGCCTCCCACATCGGCGGCGTGTTGGGCAGCATGGCCGCGACCGTCTCGCCCGGCCCGATCCCCAGTCTTTCCAGCGCCGAGGCGAGCCGGCGGCAGCGTGCGAAGGCTTCGCGCCAGCTCACGCGCCGGTCACCGTGGATGAGAGCGGTCCGATCGGGAAAGACGCCCGCGGTTCGCGAGAGAAAGCTTATGGGGGACAGGGCCTCGAAGTTCGCTCGGTTCTTGTCGAGCCCGGTCTCGAAGGGGTTCATCGGCAAGGCACTCCCAAGGGTGGAGATCCGTCTTTTGATCAGTGTCAAACAGGTTATATTGAAAGCTGTTACAATGACCCGCAAGAGCCCCGCCCGAGCGGTCGAACCTTCGGGAGACGAGGGGCCCGATATCGCTGAAGGGGAGAGGGGAGCGATCCATGAGCAAGTTTAGGGAAGTCCACGCACGCTCGCTTGCGGACCCGTCCGGGTTCTGGGCCGAGGCAGCCGAGGCCATCGACTGGACCCGCACTTGGGACAAGGTCCTCGACGATGACAATGCGCCCTTCTACCGCTGGTTTTCCGGCGGCGAGCTCAATACCTGCTATAACGCCGTCGACCGTCACGTCGAGCAGGGTCACGGCGACCGCGCGGCGATCATCTACGACAGCCCGGTCACCGACACCAAGGCGCGGATCAGCTATGCGGATCTCCTGGATCGCGTCTCGCGCTTCGCCGGCGTGCTTGCGGCGCAGGGTGTAAGCAAAGGCGACCGGGTCATCATCTACATGCCCATGGTGCCCGAGGCGGCGATCGCGATGCTGGCCTGCGCTCGCCTGGGCGCCGTTCATTCGGTGGTCTTCGGCGGCTTCGCGCCCACCGAGCTGGCGACCCGCATCGACGATGCCAAACCGAAAGTGATTGTCAGCGCCTCCTGCGGCATCGAGGTGGCCCGGGTCATCCCTTATAAGCCCCTGCTCGACAAGGCGATCGAAATCTCCAGCCACAAGCCGGCGCACACCGTCATCCTGCAACGTCCGATGGCCGACGCGAGCATGATCGCCGGGCGCGATGTCGACTGGCAGGAGGCAATGGAGGGCGCCCAAGCCCATGATTGCGTGCCGGTGGCGGCAACCGATCCGCTCTACATCCTCTATACCTCCGGGACCACGGGCCAGCCCAAAGGCATCGTGCGCGACAACGGCGGCCATGCGGTGGCGCTCAAGTGGACGATGAAAAACATCTACAACGTCGATCCGGGCGAGGTTTACTGGGCGGCCTCGGACGTCGGCTGGGTCGTCGGCCATTCCTACATCGTCTATGCCCCTTTGCTGCATGGGTGCACGACGGTCGTCTATGAAGGAAAGCCGGTCGGCACCCCCGATCCGGGTGCCTTCTGGCGCGTTATCTCCGAGCACAAGATCTCGGTCATGTTCACCGCGCCCACCGCCTTTCGCGCCATCCGTCAGCAGGACCCGGAGGGTGAGCACATCGGCAAGTACGACCTCTCTCACTTCCGTGCGCTTTTCCTGGCCGGGGAGCGCTGCGATCCCGACACGCTCCACTGGGCCGAGGAAAAGCTCGGTGTTCCGGTCATCGATCACTGGTGGCAGACCGAAACCGGTTGGGCGATCGCGGCCAACTGCGTCGGCATCGAGCAACTTCCGGTCAAGGCGGGGTCGCCGACCTGCGCCGTGCCGGGCTGGGACTTGAAAGTTCTCGACATGGAGGGAGCCGAAGTGCCGGCCGGCAAGATCGGCTCCATCACCGCCAAGCTACCGATGCCGCCCGGCTGCTTCCCGACCCTGTGGAACGCCGACGAGCGCTTCGTCGAGTCCTACTTGAGCGAATATCCCGGTTTCTACCTGAGCGGTGATGCCGGCATGATCGACGAGGACGGCTACGTTTTCGTTATGGCGCGCACCGACGACATCATCAACGTCGCAGGTCATCGCCTGTCGACCGGCGCTATGGAGGAGGTCCTGGCCGCTCATTCCGATGTCGCCGAATGCGCCGTGATCGGCGTTGCCGACCAACTCAAAGGCCAGCTCCCCGTCGGTTTCCTCGTGCTGAAGGCGGGGGCGGATCATGGCGACGCGGCGGTCGTCGACGAGGTCGTCGCCATGGTGCGCGAGCGTATCGGACCGGTGGCGGCCTTCAAGAAGGCCGTGGTCGTCAAGCGGCTGCCCAAGACCCGCTCGGGCAAGATCCTGCGCGCCACGATGCGCAAGATCGCCGACGGTGAGGAGGCCAAGACACCGGCGACGATCGACGACCCGGCGATCCTGGGTGAAATTTCCGAGGCGCTCTCGACCATCGGATATCCGCAGGCGGGTTGACCGCAGCGGGAAATCACGGGAAAAGGCGGTCTGGTGGGCCGCCTTTTTTCGTGCGGCGGCGAAGAAATCGAAAGAGAGGGGCGAGCCATGCGTCTTGAAAACAAGGTCGCCGTCGTCACGGGCGCGGCTCAAGGGATCGGTTTTGCCTGTGCCGAGCGTTTTGCGCGCGAGGGCGCCAAGGTGATCCTGTCGGACATCGATACGACGAAAGGCGAGGAGGCGGCCGAGCGCTTGCAGGCGGCGGGCGGCGACCTCCTTGCCGGCGCCGGCCGGACCCGAAATCAGCACCCGGC
>JBFELD010000393.1:0-2744 GCA_041552375.1 Kiloniellaceae bacterium
CGTTGCCCGCCGGGAGGAGGTGGTCGCACTTTTCGAGGCGGTTGACCAGCGCTACGACGGGCTTGCCGCCCTGGTCAACAACGCCGGTATTGCCGGGCGGGTCAGCCCCTTGGCCGAGGCCGATCCGGCAACGATCGAGCGGGTCATCGAGGTCAACGTCAAGGGGACGATCTGGTGCTGCCAGGAGGCGGTGCGGCGTCTTTCGACACGCTTCGGCGGCAAAGGTGGCGCCATCGTCAACATCTCCTCCGGTTCGGCCACCATCGGCAGTCCGGGGCAGTACGTCTGGTACGCCGCGTCCAAAGGCGCGGTGGACAGCCTCACCCTGGGCCTGGCCAAGGAATTGGCGAGCGAAGGTATCCGCGTCAACGCCGTGGCACCCGGTGTCGTGGAGACGGATATCCACAATGACACGGGCGGTCCCGGCCGCCTGGCCGAGATGGTCGCCGGCTTGCCATTAGGCCGGGCCGCGATGCCGGACGAGATTGCCGCTGCCGTGCTCTGGCTGCTTTCCGAGGAGGCGAGTTACACCTCCGGCGCGATCCTGCGCGTGGCTGGGGGGCGCTGAGGGCCGCATGACCGACGGGCCGCTGCCACGCTACCGGGCGTTGCGTCGCGAGGGTCAGCTCAAGCCCGATCCGGGCCAGGAGCTGGCGGCGGAAAAGCTGCAGTCGCTCCACAACGCCTTGCGCCACTACACGCCTGCTGATAGCGGCGCCGGCTGGAAGGAGCGTCTCGGTCTCGCCCGGCGTCGTGTCGATCCGCCGCAAGGCCTCTACATCTTCGGTGGCGTCGGCACCGGCAAGTCGATGTTGATGGACCTCTTCTTCGCCGCTTCCACGGTCGAAAAGAAACGGCGCGTTCACTTCCACGCCTTCATGCTGGAGGTGCAAGACCGCCTGCATGCCTGGCGTCAGCGCACCAAGGGCGGCAAGTCGGATCCCCTGCCGGAGCTCGCCGAGGAGCTAGCCGAGGAGACCTGGCTCCTCTGCTTCGATGAGTTCCACGTCGTCAACATCGCCGATGCGATGATCCTCAGCCGCCTGTTCGAGTCGCTTTTCGGCCGCGGTCTGGTCGTCGTGGCGACCTCGAACTGGCCGCCGGAGCAGCTCTACGAGGGTGGACTGCAACACGAGAACTTCCTGCCCTTCATCGCGCTTTTGCAAGACAAGCTCGATATCCTGATGCTCGATAGCGGGCGCGATTACCGTCGCGACCGGATCAAGTCGATCGAGGTCTACCACGCGCCCCTGGGGCCGCGTGCGGGGAAGGCCCTGGATGAGGCCTTCGCCAAGCTGACCGAGGGCTGCGAGCCGATGGCCGAGACCTTGGAGGTCAAGGGCCGCGAGATCATGGTTTCCGCCGCTGCGCGAGGTGTTGCCCGCTTCACGTTTTCCGAGTTGTGCGAGGCGCCCCTGGGGGCTGGAGACTACCTGGCGATTGCCACGCGCTATCATACCGTCGTGTTGGTGGGGGTGCCGCGATTGGGCGAGAACCAGCGCAACGAGGCGCGGCGCTTCATGACCCTGATTGACGCTCTTTATGAGCATCGTGTGAAGCTGGTCATCGCTGCCGACGCACCGCCCGAACAGCTCTACCGCAGCGGTCACGGCGCCTCTGAGTTCGAGCGGACGGTCAGCCGGTTGCAGGAAATGCGCTCGGCCGAATACCTCGCGCTCGAACAACGCCCCGGTTCTTAAAGCCACGCGGTCTCGCTTTCTTGTCCTGGCGCCCAAAAGGGGGTAGGAAAGCGCGCGTCATGCGAAGAAGAGACCAAGGCGGTTGGAGATAGAGGGGACATGGCTCGACAAAAGATTGCACTGATCGGCGCCGGCAATATCGGCGGCACGCTTGCCCTCCTGGCGGGGCTGAAGGAATTAGGGGATGTGGTCCTTTTCGACGTCGTCGACGGCGTCCCCCAGGGAAAGGCCTTGGACATCGCCCAGGCGGCCCCTATCGAGGGGTTTGATGGCCAGTTCGCCGACACCGGCGGCTATGCGGCGATCAAGGGGGCTGACGTCGTCATCGTCACCGCCGGGGTGCCGCGCCGCCCGGGGATGAGCCGTGACGACCTTCTGGAGGTCAATGCCAAGGTCATGAAGGCGGTCGGCGCCGGCATCAAACGCTATGCGCCCAAAGCCTTCGTCATCTGCATCACCAACCCGCTGGATGCCATGGTCTGGCTGTTGCAGAAGGAAAGCGGCTTGCCGACGAACAAGGTCGTGGGCATGGCGGGCGTTCTCGACTCCGCGCGTTTTCGCCATTTTCTCGCGTCCGAGATGGATGTTTCGGTCGAGGACGTCTCGGCCTTCGTGCTGGGGGGGCACGGCGACACCATGGTGCCCATGGTGCGCCATTCCACCGTGGCGGGCATCGCCCTGCCCGAGTTGGTCAAGATGGGTTGGATTTCCAAGAAACGTGTGGACGAGATCGTGCAGCGCACCCGTAACGGCGGCGCCGAGATCGTCGGATTGTTGAAGACCGGCTCGGCCTTCTATGCACCCGCGTCGGCCGCCATTTCGATGGCCGAGTCCTATTTGAAGGACAAGAAACGCCTGCTTCCCTGTGCCGCCTGTCTGAGTGGCCAGTATGGCGTCAAGGGCCTTTATATCGGCGTGCCCGCGGTGATCGGCGCGGGGGGTGTCGAGCGCATCGTCGACCTTTCGCTCAATGCGTCCGAGAAGAAGATGCTGGGGAGGTCGGTCGCCGCCGTTAAGGAGCTGATCGCGGCCTGCCGGCAGATC
>JBFELD010000394.1:0-2741 GCA_041552375.1 Kiloniellaceae bacterium
ATGCGGAGCAACGGGACCCGGGCCTTGGCAAGTTCGTCCCTCAAGCCGCGCCAACATTCGTGCTGACGCATCAGCAGGTCCTTGACGCGCCGATGGATGGCGTCGAGCTGTTGAGCGGGGCTGATACCTTCGGCGCTGGGCGCCTCGATCCCGGCGCGCGCCTGCCCCATCAGACCCGCAACACGCACCATGTAGAACTCATCCAGATTGCTGGATGAGATCGACAAAAAACGCACCCGCTCCAGCACAGGATGGCGGGGGTTCAATGCTTCTTCGAGCACGCGCTCGTTGAAGGCGAGCCAGGAAATCTCACGGTTGATGAAACGCTCGGGGGTATCGTCGGAAATAGGCTCCGACACAGATGCCTCGGCCGCAGACATTTTCATCGGTTCCAATTCCTGTGCGCTTTTCAGCTCGACCATTCCGTCGTGGGTCATCTTCGCTCACCAGCTAAGTGGGCACCGGCCCGGCGGCCTGATGGCAACCGCCTTGCCGGCTTCATCCACAATCATTGATCATAGCAGGCCCAATAGCAGTTATCACTAGGACGAGATTGTTACAATTGTCTTTCGGTCCCATAATCGGCCGATGCCCGAGCCAACCCAGAGGCGACTCGTCCTCCTACGCCATGCCAGCGCCGAAGGCCGCCTGTCCGGCATGGACGACGGCGACCGGCGGCTGTCCGCGCAAGGACGCGGCGAGCTGGTGATCACCGCTCGGCATCTGCAACGGCTCGGCATTGCGCCCGAGCGGGTGATCGTCTCCGGAGCACGGCGTGCATTGGAAACCTTGGATAAACTCTCCATGCTTTTCGAAGTGGAAACGCGACCCATCGTCGAAGAGGCACTTTATCTCGCGCCGCCGGCCACCGTCCTGTCGCTTATTCAGCAACTCGGTAGCGATGCGCGAGACCTGGTCGTGATCGGACACAATCCCGGCCTGACCAGCCTGGCACGGTCCTTGGCCGGTCCAGACCCCGATCCCTCCGCCTTGGCCGGGCTGAGCCAAGGCCTTGCGCCCGGGGCCTTCGCCTATTTCGAAACAGCGCTTGAGGATTGGTCCGATTTGAGACCGGGCGGCGGGCGGCTCGTCGCCTGTGCGGCGCCTTAGGCCGGGTCCTTCAGAGCGTTCCTGGAAAGGCGCCGCCATCCAACAGCAGATTTTGGCCGGTGATGTAACCGGCCTGGCGGCTGCAGAGATAGGCGCAGGCATCACCGAACTCCGCCGGATCGCCGAAACGCCCGGCTGGATTGGCCGCCTCCCGCTCGCGCCGAACCTCTTCGATGCTGCGCCCCGACGCTTGGGCACCGGCCGTCAAGGTCGAGTTCAAGCGGTCCGTATCGAAGGGGCCGGGCAGCAGGTTGTTGATGGTCACGTTGTGACGCACCGTCTTGCGCGCGATACCGGCGACGAAGCCCGTCAAGCCCGCACGCGCGCCATTCGACAGACCGAGGATGTCGATCGGCGCCTTAACCGCCGAGGAGGTGATGTTGACGACGCGCCCGAAGCCACGCTCGACCATCAGATCCACGGTCGCCTTGATCAGCTCGATGGCCGTCAGCATGTTGGCGTCCAGCGCCTTGATCCAGTCGTCTCGGGTCCAGTCGTGGAAGTCGCCGGGCGGCGGGCCGCCGGCATTGTTGACCAGGATATCGGGATGTGAACAAACGGCGAGCGCCGCCTGCCGGCCCGCGTCCGTGGTAATGTCGCACGCGACGGTCAGCACGGTGGCGCCGGTGGCATCCCGAATCTCGGCCGCCGTCTCTTCCAAGGGGCCCGCACCACGAGCAACGATCGTCACCTCCACACCCTCGCGGGCCAGCGACCAGGCGCAGGCACGCCCCAGGCCCTTGCTGGCCGCGCAGACCAGCGCTTTTTTGCCTTCGATACCCAAATCCATAGCTCGATCACTCCTCCTGTGAACCACTGAGCCGCCGAGGCTCTACCACGTCCTCCATCGCCAGAACCTGTCGCGCCAGCGGTACGCTGACCTGCCGCCGCTCGGCGAGCGAGCGCCGGTCGATGCCTTCAACCACCTGTCGAGCCGCCGCGAACGACCGCTCCATCCGCGCAAGAAGGTAGTGCACGACCGCCGGGCTTACCTGAAGCTGGCGATCGTGAAAGAGCTTTACCAAGAGCGCTTCCATGAGGCTATCGTCCGGCGCCTCGATGGCCACAGTCTGAAACACCGCCAGGCGCGAGGCCAGGTCGGGCAGCTCGATCGGCCAGCGGGCCGGCGGGCGGCGGGCGGTCAGCAAGAGGCTCGCCCCCGACCCACGCGCGGCGTTCAGCAGGTGCAACAAGGCCTGCTCGAACGTCGGCGGGTCCCGCCGCTCCCGATCCAGATCCTCCAGCAACAGCGCCCCGCTCTCGGCGACGATCGCCAGGGGGTCGCCTTTGATCAGCTCCTCAGGACCCAGGCGCCGAGCCTCGCTGAGCGCGCGCCAAACCTCCGCCAAGTGGGTTTTCCCGGCCCCCTCGGGCCCATGCACGGCCAGCATACCGCCCGGCCAATCGGGCCAGCGGTCAATCCAACTCACGGCCAGCTCATTGCTCGGCGAGATCAGGAAATCGCCCCGGCCCAAGGCCGGCCGATGAGGCAGATCGAGCGGTAGTTGGGCACTGACGGTCATGCCGAGGTCTCCCCGGTCGATCCCTGCTCATCGTCGTAGAAATGAGAACTCAGGTAGAGCCTGAGGCCGAAACGAACCGCCACCCCCAGAACCGCCGCCGCCGGCACC
>JBFELD010000395.1:0-2728 GCA_041552375.1 Kiloniellaceae bacterium
CCTGGTGATCGCGCTGGCCTTCGTGCTGGTGAACCTTGCCATCGACATTCTCAATGCATTTCTCGATCCACGGCTGCGCCGGGTGTAGCGGGTAGATCATGGTGGAGCGGTCGAGCAAAGATGGTCGAGGGACCGGCGGGATCGACGAAGAACAGCGCCCGCGCCTCGGCCGGTCGGCGGGATGGGGTCTGCGCTATCGCGTCGGCCGGGCCTGGTCCACCTTCGCGACCGACCGCGCCGCGCTGGTCTCCCTGATCTTCCTCGTTGCGGTGCTGCTTGTTGCTCTGTTGGCGCCTCACATCAGTCCGCATGACCCTTATGAGGCCGAGCGCCTCGCGCGCAACAAACCGCCCCTGACGGAGGGCTATCTCCTCGGCAGCGACAGCAACGGCCGCGACATCCTCACCCGCTTGCTCTACGGCGGGCGGATCTCTCTCACCGTCGGGTTTCTACCGACGTTCCTGGCGATGCTGATCAGTCTCGGACTGGGATTGCTGGCGGGGTTCTTCGGTGGTTGGGTAGATCAGGTCATCATGCGCACCCTGGACGCCTTTTTCGCCGTGCCCCTCGTGCTTTTAGCGATCGCGATTGCTGGGGTTCTGCAGCCGGGGGTCACCACCGAGATCATCGCCATCACCGTGGTGCTCATTCCCTATATCTCGAGGATCGTGCGGACCTCCACGTTGCAGGTGATCTCGCAGCCCTATATCGAAGCCGCGACCGCGGGCGGGGCCAACACTTGGGCAATCGTCTTTCGCTATGTCTTCCCCAATATGATCTCGCCGGTGATCGTCTATGCGACGACGCTGGTGGGCTTGATGATCGTGGTCGGCTCGGGCCTGTCCTTCCTGGGTCTTGGCGTGCAACCGCCGGACGCCGACTGGGGCACCATGGTGAGCGATGGCCGCGTGGTGCTCAAGAAGGCGCCGCACGCGACTATCTTTCCGGGTCTGGTCATCGTGCTCGTCGCACTCGCCTTCAACTTCGTCGGGGACGGCTTGCGCGATGCTCTCGACCCCAAAACCGTCGCCCGCAAGGCCGGCCGGTAGGACTGCGCGATGCCAGCGGAAGACGTCATCCTCGAGGTCCGGTCCCTGCGCACGCAATTCGCGATGCGGCACGGCGTGCTCAAGGCGGTCGACGACCTGTCCTTCAGCCTGCGCCGTGGCCGAACGCTCTGCATCGTCGGCGAATCGGGGTCGGGAAAGACGGTCACCGCCCTTTCCATCATGCGACTGATCGACCCGCCGGGGCGGATCGTCGAGGGCCGGGCTCTTTTCAAGGGGCGGGACCTTCTGTCGCTCTCCGAGGATGAGATCCAGCGCATCCGCGGCGATCAGATGGCGATGATCTTTCAGGACCCCATGACCTCGCTCAACCCCTCCTTTCCCATCGGACAGCAGATCGCCGAGGGAATGATCGTCCACCTGGGGCTCGATGAGAAAAAAGCCAAGGAACAGGCGATCGAGTTGATGGGCCAGGTCGGTATCGCCGACCCGCAAGAGCGCTATGGGGACTATCCGCACCAGTTCAGCGGTGGCATGCGTCAGCGCGTGTTGATCGCCGGGGCCATCGCCTGCGATCCCGAGCTTCTGATCGCCGATGAGCCGACCACCGCTCTCGATGTCACCATACAGATGCAGATCCTGAAGCTGTTGCGGCGAATTCAACGGCGCCTGGGCAGCGCCTTGATACTGGTCACCCACGATCTGGGCGTGGTGGCCGCCATGGCCGACGAGGTCATGGTGATGTATGCCGGCCGGATGGTCGAGTATGGCCCCGTGGGCTCGCTGTTCGAGGCGCCTCAGCATCCCTACACGCAAGGTCTCTTACGGTCCGTCGTGCGGCTCGAGGATCGCCATGACCGTGAGCTGGCGCCGATCCCGGGCCTGCCCCCCGATCTCGCCGCCTTGCCGCCCGGCTGCAGCTTCAGGCCGCGGTGCGAGCTGGCGATGGCGCACTGCGCCGACCGTTACCCGGACTTTCGCTTAGGACCGTCGGGTAATCCGGTGGCATGTCACCTGGTGCAAGGCCCACCCCAGACGCCTGATGCGTCATGACCGCCCCCTTGCTCACCGTCAAAGGTTTGGTCAAGCACTTCCCGCAGGGAGGGACAAAGCTTCTTCAGCGCGAACGGTCGGTTCTCAAGGCGGTGGACGGGGTCAGCTTCACGATGGATCACGGGACCACTTTGGGCCTGGTGGGTGAGAGTGGCTGCGGCAAGTCGACGACGGCACGCCTCATCCTACGCCTGATCGAGCCGACCGCGGGCGAGGTCCTGCTGGAGGGTCGCGACATCCTGGGCGCGTCGGACCAAGAGATGCTGGCGCTGCGCCGGCAGATGCAGCTGGTCTTTCAGGACCCACTTTCCTCGCTCAACCCGCGGATGAGCGTCGGCACGAACATCGCCGAGCCCCTGCGCTTCCACCGCCTGGGCGACGGCCGGCAGCGCCGCACGCAAGCGGAGGCGATGCTGGAGACGGTCGGATTGAAGCTTCACGACTACGACCGCTATCCCCACGAATTCAGCGGCGGACAGTGTCAAAGGGTGGCGATCGCCCGGGCCTTGATCCTGCGTCCCAAGCTGGTTCTCTTCGATGAGCCGGTCTCGGCCCTCGATGTCTCGATCCAGGCCCAGATCCTGCGGCTGCTGTTACAGCTTCAAGAAGAGCTCAAGCTCTCCTACATTTTCATTTCCCATGACTTGAGCGTGGTCAAGCGCATCTGC
>JBFELD010000396.1:0-2711 GCA_041552375.1 Kiloniellaceae bacterium
ACCAACGTCTAAGGGAGAAGCACCGATGAAAATACGCACTGGTATGTTCGTGACCGCCCTCGCGGGTATTTTGCTCGCCGGCGCGGCCGCCCAAGCCCAAGAGATGAAATTTTTCCGCATCGGCACCGGCAGCGCCGGCGGCACTTATTTCCCGATCGGCGGGATCATTGCCAACGCCATCTCCAATCCGCCGGGCTCCAGGCCCTGTGAGGAAGGCGGCACCTGCGGCGTACCCGGCCTGGTCGCCATCGCTCAGTCGACCAACGCGTCCGCCCACAACGTGACGGCCATCAACGCCGGCCAGATGGAAGCCGGTTTGACGGGCGCGGCGACGCTCTTCTTCGCCTATCATGGCGAGGCCAAGTTCGAGGGCAACAAGAAGCCGAAGCTGCGGATCATCGCCAACCTCTATCCCGAGGACCTGCACCTGGTGCTGCCCAAGGGCAAGAAGCTGGCCTCGCTGAAGGACTTGGAAGGCAAGCGCGTCGGCATCGCTCAGGCGGGGTCGGGCACGCAGATCGCGGTCGAGCTGATGCTCGCCGAGCAGGGGATCACCCGCGACAACATCGACGAGGCCGAGCTCAACAACTCGCAGAGCGCCGAGCGTATCGCCGACGGTCAGCTGGACGCCTACTTCTATGCCGCCGGCACGCCGGTCGCGGCGATGATCCAGCTCGACAACACCAAGGGCATGGACCTCTATTCCTTCACCGACGAGGAGGTCAAAACCTCCAACAAGGCGGTGCCCTACTATGTGCCCTCGAAAATCGCGTCGGGCACCTACCCGGGCGTCCAGTACGATGTGAACACGCTGGCGGTGAACGGGATCCTGGTGACCAGCTCCGACATTGACGAGGAGCTGATCTATCAGATCACCAAGGCGCTGTGGAGCGACACCACGCGAAAGCTGCTCGACAACGGCCATGCCAAAGGCAAGGTGATCACGCTGGATACCGCGCTCTTCGGCCTCGGTGGCTTGAATGTGCCGCTGCACCCGGGCGCCGAGCGGTTTTACAAGGAAGCCGGCCTGATCAAGTAACCGGATCATCGGCCGCGACCTTCCGAAGGGTCGTTCCTTCGTCCGGCGAAGTCGCGCGTCTCGGCGCGCGCTTTGCCGGATGGGGGCGCCCGGCGCAGCGCGTCGGCCTTGAACGCGGTCTCCATAATCTATGTCAGCACCCGGTCCGTGTCGTGGGCGCACCCTCCGTGGGCGCACCCTCACGGAGCGCGGCGGGCGCCGGGTAGGGAATGCATCCGATGAGCGATAACGATCCCACGAGCTCTGCGGCCAAGCTGGATATCGAGACCGCCGACCGGCTGGAAAAGAAGTTCGACACCGCTCTTGCCACCCGCGATAACGGCCCTTTGCTCTCTCGGGGGCTCTACTTCGTCGCTATCGCATTCGCCGTCTACCACATCTGGACAGCGGGTTTCGGCACGCCGGTCGAGCACGAGCATATGGGCATCCACCTGACCGGCCTGTTCATCCTGATCTTCGCGGGGTTCCCGCTGATCCGCACCCAAAGCGCCCTGGAGTTTCGCCCGCGCGGCTTGCTGCGCTGGGGAAACATTCCCGCTTATGACTGGGTCTTCGCCATCATCGGCGTCATGGCCGCCCTGTTCCTCGCGGCCTCGTGGAGTGGGCTGGACGTTTTCGGCTACAAGATCGCCGAGCAGGCGTTGCGCCAGGGCGACCCCTCGGCGCCCGACATCGTTTTCGGGACGGCTCTGGTGGTGTTGGTCCTGGAGATCGCGCGGCGATCGCTGGGCTTCGTCCTGCCGCTGATCATTCTGGTCTTCGTCGCCTATGCGCTTCTCGGCCCCATGATGCCCTTCCAGGTGCTCAAGCATCCCGGCGTCGACTGGCGGCAATTCATCAACAACATGTACTTCCCCCAAGAGGGCATCTTCGGTGTCACTCTTTGGGTCGTCTCTACGGTGGTCTTCCACTTCGTGCTGTTCGGCGTCGTCGCCCAGCGCATGGGGCTGGGGCAGTTCTTCGTCGACAACGCGATGATCCTGGCTGGCCGCTACACGGGCGGGCCGGCCAAGGTGAGCGTCGTGTCGTCGGCCTTCTTCGGCACCATCTCCGGCTCTTCCATCGCCAACACGGTCTCTACGGGCTCGCTGACCATCCCCAACATGAAGCGGATGGGCTATCCCGGTCACTTCGCCGGTGGCGTCGAGGCGGCGGCCAGCGCGGGCGGGCAGATCACGCCGCCGATCATGGGCGCGGCCTCGTTCCTTATGGCCGAGTTTCTCGAGGTGCCCTACACCACGATCGTGCTCGCGGCCATCGTGCCGGCGGCGATGCACTACATCGGCGTGATCTCGATCGTTCACTTCACCGCCAGGCGCTTGGGGCTGAAAGGCTACCCCAAGGAGCAGCTGCCGAAATTCGTCAAGGTCTGGCGCGAAGGCTGGCATACGGCCCTGCCGTTGTTGGCTCTCCTGATCGTTCTGTTCTCCGGCTATTCGCCGAACATGGCGGCCTTCATCGGCCTGATGTTCTGCATCTGCGTCGGCTTCACCTCTTTCGCCAAGCCGCTGACCCTGGTCGTGCCGGGCGGCGTGTTGACCTTCATTTTCTGGAAGGCCTCAGACGGCGGTTTCTCCGCGACCTTGGCGGGCATCCTCGCTGGCTGCCTCATCGCCGGCATGCTGCACAAGCGCGAGCGTCAGCCCATCGGCAAGCTGTTCGACAGCTTCCA
>JBFELD010000397.1:0-2655 GCA_041552375.1 Kiloniellaceae bacterium
AGCCGTCGTATCCGACGGCGATACCCAAGACCTCGCGGCGGCCGGCTAGCACTCACCGTCCCTTACCGGATCGGGCCTTGGGGCCCCCGCCATGTCGCAATCGCGACAAGCGCATGGCGGCCTGGTGCCATGCTACCCTATGGACTAGCGGCACTCTTTGCGGCTGAATGTCGCGGGACCCTGTTCATTGGGAAGGTCGGATAACGATGCAAACAACAGCGCGCGTGGTGATCATTGGCGGCGGCATGATGGGCTGCGGCCTGCTCTATCATCTGGCGGAGGAAGGCTGGACCGATAGCCTCTTGATCGAGAAGGGGGAACTCACCTCCGGCTCGACCTGGCATGCCGCCGGGCAATGCCCCAGCTTCATCGCCGACTACAACATGGCCAAGGTGCATCACTACGGCAACACGCTCTATCCGAAGCTGGAAGAGCTGACCGGGCAGTACGTGAGCTGGCATGGCTGCGGCGGCATCCGTTTCGCGTTGACGCCCGAGGAGCTCGACTACTTCAAGCACGTCGAGGGCATCGCCAAGATGATCGGCTTTCGCATGGAGATCATCGGGCCGGAGGAGATCCGCAAGATCAATCCCTTCGTCTCTACCGAGGGTGTGCTTGCCGGGGCGCTGACCTTGGACGACGGGCACGTCGATCCGGCCGGTTGCTGCAATGCGCTGGCCAAGGGCGCGCGCGACATGGGGGCGAGCATCGTCCGTCACAACCGGGTCACCGATATCGCCCGCCGCCCGAGCGGCGAGTGGGAGGTGGTTACCGAGCAAGGTACGGTGGTCTGCGAACATGTGGTCAACGCCGCCGGCTGCTATGCCCGGCAGGTCGCGCAGATGGTCGGCGGCGATGTGCCGATCACCAACATGGAGCACACCTATCTCGTCACCGAACCCATCAAGGAGTTCGTCGAGCGTGACGAGGAGATGCCGGTGATGCGTGACCCCTATCCCTCGTCCTACTACCGCCAGGAACAAAAGGCTGCCCTGATCGGGATCTACGAGACCGCCGCATCGGCCGAGTGCTGGACGCACCGGGGCGGCTGGCCCGAGTGGGACTCCGAGAACGAGCTCTTCGAGGGCGACATGGACCGCATCTTCCCCTACGTGGAGCGGGTGCTGGAGCGCATGCCGATCTGGGCCGATGCGGGCATCAAGCGCGTGGTCTGCGGCGCCATTTCCCACACGCCCGACAATAATCCCCTGATCGGTCCGGCGGCGGGTCTGAAGAATTTCTGGCATGCCGCCGGTGCCGCCATCGGTGTCGCCCAGGGTGCGGGTTGCGGCAAGTACCTGGCGCAGTGGATGGTGCATGGCGATGCCGAGATCAACATGGCGGGGATCGACCCGCGCCGTTTCGGCGCCTATGCGCCGGGCGGCTACACCAAGGCCAAGTCCCACGAGGACTACGAGCACATGTACATCCTCCACCTGCCGGGCGAGGAGCGCATGGCCGGCCGGCCGGCGCGCACCAGCACGCTTTACGAGAAGCTGAAGGCCAAGGGTGCCAGCCACACCGAGGCCCATGGCTGGGAGCGGCCGACCTGGTTCTCCCTCGATGGGCGGGAGGAGGAGCCGGGCTTTCATCACAACAACACCTTCGAGGTGGTGGCCGAGGAGTGCCGCGCGGTGCGCGAGCGCGTCGGGATCCTAGACCTCTCGAGCTTTGCCAAGTACGAGGTCACGGGTGCCGGTGCGGGTGCGTTCCTCGACCGCGTTCTGGCCAACCGCATGCCGAAGACCGATGGGGGCATCGTGCTGGCGCATTTTCTCTCCGAGGAAGGGCGCATCGCCGGCGAGGTGACGGTGACCCGTCTGGCCGAGGACCGCTTTTATCTGCTCTCCGGTGCCGGCGCCGAGGAGCGCGATCTGGATCACCTGACCCACCAAGTGCAAGACGGCGAAGCGGTGGAGATCGCCAACGTCACCGATAATCGTGGCGTCCTAGTTGTAGCCGGGCCGCGCGCGCGCGACCTGCTGGCCGGTTTGACCGAGACCGATCTCGGCAACGAGTCCTTCCGCTGGCTGCGCGGCAAGGAGATCGAAGTGGCCGGCGTGCCGCTCTATGCCTTGCGCGTCAACTACGTGGGCGAGCTGGGCTGGGAGCTGCACTGCCCGATGGACCGGCTGGAGGCGCTCTACGACGCCGTCTGGGCGGCGGGTGAGGCGCACGGCATCGCCGACTTCGGGGTTTATGCCGTCAACTCCCTGCGCATGGAAAAAGCCTACAAAGGTTGGGCGGCTGAGCTCACCAATGAGATCACGCCGGTCGAGGCCGACATCGAGCGCTTCGTCGCCTACGACAAGGAAGACTTCGTCGGCAAGGCGGCGACGCTCAAGGTCAAGCAGGCCGGGGCCTCTCAAATCTGCGTCTATTTCGAGTGCGAGACGGGCACGAGCGACGTGCATGGAGGCGAGGCGGTGCTCGATGGCGAGCGCGTGGTCGGGGTCACCACCTCTGGCGGCTATGGCCATGTGACCGGCAAGAGCTTGGGCTTCGCCTACGTCGAGCCGGCCCTGGCCCCGCCGGGTAGTCGCTTCGAGGTCCAGGTCCTGGGCGAACGACGCCAGGCCCAGGTACTGGGCGAGCCGGTCCACGATCCTAGGAACGAGCGTCTCAGGGGCTGACGCTCTCGGCAGCGCGAGAAGA
>JBFELD010000398.1:0-2646 GCA_041552375.1 Kiloniellaceae bacterium
GACGTCGCCCACGGCGGGACCCTCACCGTCAAGGCCGGGGGAACTCTTACCGTCGGCCGGGCCGTCAACAATGCCGGCGTCATGGAAGGTTTGGCGGGCCCGGCGATCGACCACGGGCCCGGGGCGCTGGCCGTGACCAACTCGGGCACGCTGAGAGGCTCCGGAGCCTTGGCGGTCGATCTGGGCGGCGGCGATGACAGCCTGACCTTGGGCACGGGGTCCATCCTGGTCGGCGATGCCGAGGGCGGGCCGGGCGATGATCTGCTGCGGCTGCGCGGCAGGGGCACGCAGGATGGCGATGCCTTTCTTGGCTTCGAGCGGTTGGAGGTGACCGGTGGCGATCAAGCACTAACTGGGGATTTGGTGCTTGCCACTCTGGATGGCCCCGGCACGGCGCGGGTGACTGGTGGGCGTTTGCGGGTGAACGGCACGCTGACGGCACCGGGCGGCGTGAAAGTGACGGTCCCCGGCATCCTCGGCGGGACCGGCGAGGTCGTGGCCATGGTCGACCACATGGGCACCATCGCGCCGGGCAACTCGGTCGGCACCATCAAGGTGACCGGCGATGTGACCTTCGCGCCCGGGTCGGTCCTCGAGATCGAGGCCGATGCGACCGGCATCGACCGGCTGGAGGTGATGGGCGACGTCCGCATCGACCCGGCGGCGGCCCTCGATCTGACCATTGCGCCTGGTTTGCCTGATCTGCAGGGGGCGACGATCGCCGAGGCGACGGGGACGATCGATGCGCCCTTTCAGCGCGTGAACTCGGCCGGCGTGGCGGGTTTGGTGGTCGTGGAGCTCGTGGACGGCAACAAGCTGGCCTTGAGCGTCCTAACGCCGAGCTTGGTCAACGTGGCGGCGCAGGGCGTGGTGGAAAGCGGCTTCGCCTTCCAGCGCGCGGTGGTGGACGAGCAACGCGCGCCGCGCACTGCCCCGGACAGCCGGCTTTGGGCGCGCGGCATCGCCGACTTCGTGGAGCGCGACGGAGGTGGCGCCAATCCCGCCAGCCGGCAGGACATCACCGGCGTCGCCTTCGGCGGCGACACCCCGGTCTTGAGTGACGGACTTCGTCTGGGCCTGGCCGGCGGCTATCTGACGAACGATGCCGAGGCGACCGATGGGAGCGGTGCCTCGGCCGAGGTGGACAGTCTGCAAGGGCTCGCCTACGGGACCTACGATTTCGATCTGCTGGGCGACGGCACGCAGCTCTTCTTCGGTCTTCAAGGCGGCCATCAGGATCAAGATACGCGCCGCACACTCTTTGCCGGCGATGCGCCGACGACAGCGCGCGGCGATACCTCGGGCTATCTTTTGGGCGGCTATTTCGGGGTGGGCCGCGAGATCCCGATCGACGCCAACTGGGCGGTCCGGCCCGCAGGCCAGCTAAGCTACCTCCACCAGGTGCAAGACGGCTATCGCGACAGCGAGGGGCTCGCTGTCGACGACCTTACCCTGGATACCTTGCGCCTGGGTCCGCGGGTGGAGTTGCTGGGACACTACGTCGACGCCGACGGCGTCGTCTTCCGGCCGCGTGGCACGCTCGGCTGGACCGAGCAGCTATCCTTCGACGATCGCCGGGTGCGGGTCACCTTGCCGACGGGGGCCGGTGGCGATTTGGCACTGGAGGATGGCGATGAGGGTTATCTCACCGTGGGTTTCGGGCTCGACGTGATCTTCCGGCCGGGACTGCGCGCCTATGTCGGTTTCGACGGCGCTTATGGCGCGGCGCAGACCCGATCCGGCGCCTTTGCCGGCATCAGCATCGACCTGCCATAAAAGAGCGGTGCCAGACGGCCTGTAAGCCGGGTTCTGTTCGCCATCGGTTCCGCGAGGCCGATGGGTCGATGGCCATTCATCTGGGACGTTCGTTGCCGAACGCCTCGCGCGACCTACCCGGGCGGCGGCGCGGAAAGTCGCCGGGCTCGCGAAGAGCCTGCCGCCCCTACTTGGTCTTGCTCCGGGTGGGGTTTACCTTGCCGCCTGCGTTGCCGGAGGCGCGGTGCGCTCTTACCGCACCCTTTCCCCCTTGCCCCGCCGACGAACCGAGGGTCCGCAGGCCGGGCGGTTTGCTTTCTGTGGCACTTTCCCTGGGGTTTCCCCCGCCGGGCGTTACCCGGCACCCATTTTCCGTGGAGCCCGGACTTTCCTCGCCTCGGTTCGACGCGCGAACGTTGGCGCGGCCATCCGGCCATCTGGCCTCTTAGAGCTAAGCCTCCCCGGCGCTCGGGTCAAGATGTCGTAGGAGGGCGTCAAGCCTGCCGGCACTCTCGGCATCGACGCAGCCGGTGACCGCGGCAGGACGAAAGTGGCGTTGAAAAGCGGTGATCACGTCCCGCGGCGAGGCCTCCTCGCAGGCGTAACCGAAGCGGCCGAGACCTTGGAGGAAGGTTCTCTCGCTCGGCACCCGGCCGGCCGTCTTCGCCTCCTCCGGCCACAGTCCGATGCCGGCGCGGGCGAGCGCCGCCCAATCGAATCGCTCGCCTGGGTCCTGCTTGCGCGCGGGTGCGACGTCGGAGTGGCCGAGGACCCGTGCCGGGGCGATGGCGTGGCGCTCGAAGACCTCCCGACAGAGGACGACAAGGCTGCTCATTTGCTCAAGCGTGAAGTCCCGGTAGCCGAACTCGTGGCCGGGGTTGACCAGTTCGA
>JBFELD010000399.1:0-2626 GCA_041552375.1 Kiloniellaceae bacterium
GCTCTCCGAGATCCTCGTCATCAAGCGTCACGGTCGCCCTGTCGGACCTCAATACGTGATCGTCGCGCCCGCCTGTGAGCAACCAGCGCACCAAGAGCGTTGCCAAGGTCAGCCCGTTGGCAAGCTCGGACTCGAACTTGAGCGAGTGAATCTTTTGGCGGCAGGTCTCTATGGCGCGATAGATGCCAGCGCCGCCAAAGAACATACCGACCTGTGGACCGTGGCCGTGGATGTTTTCGATGCGAAGCAGGTGGCGCCGATGCAAGTGGCCGGTCAACTGTCCCGAGCGCTGTAGCTCGAACAACCGGGCCAGCTTCCTCTCTCCGCTGACGCCGACATCGTTGGCGGTCATGTTGGTCATGCCGCGTGGCGCGATGGCGATCGCCGGCAGTCGCTCGAAAGGTCTCGATTCGACGAGCTCGGTCAGCGCTGCTTGCACTGTCCCATCACCACCGGACAGCACCAGAAGCTCCAGTCCCTGATCTGCGAAATCCGCCAGGATGGCCGGCAAGTCGGCCATGTCGTCAAGGCGCACGTAATGCGCACCATCGGCCTCACGGGCCATTGCCTCCAGGCGTCCCATCCGCCGCTTGTTGCGTTGGCTGTAGGGGTTTTCGATGATCCCGGCCCGCATCATCGCGGCGGCGCCTCGGACATCCACGAGCTCAAGGCGCCGGTGCGGCGGTGGACACCGTAGGCCTGAGCGAGTTGACCCCCATGCAGCAGCAGGCACAGCCCCGTCCAGACAGCAACCGCGATAAGGCCCGTGTCGGGTCGCCCGATCAGGGCGAAGGCGGTCAACAGCAGCAGGTTCGGGTTGCGCCGGGCCGTGATCTGACGAAATAGAGTGTCGATCGGGCGCCAGATGTGGATCTCGATCTTGAACAGCCAGATGGAAACGCCCTCCATCACACGCTGGAGGACATAGCCGGCGAAGATGACGCCGAGCGCGATATAGAGAACCGATGGTTCGAGGGCGAAGGTCCCGCTCTGCAGGCCCAGCCCCCAAGCGAGATACCAGAAGGGCGGGTGGACCAGGTCGATGCCGTGATCCAGGGCATTGCCGAATTTGGACGAGGTCAGGGTCACGCGCGCCAGCTTGCCGTCCACGGTGTCGAGAAAGGTCATGAACCAACCGGCGGCCAGCCCCAGCGCCCACTGGCCTTGCCAAAACCACCAGAAAGCCAGAATGACGAACAGCAAGCTGACCCAGGTGACCATGTTCGGGGTAATGCCGAGGCGCGCGCAGAGCTTGGTGACGTAAAAGGCCGGCCAAGGCCAAACCCACTTCGTGACCAGGTCCGTCGCACCTTTGTAGGTGCCCATGAACATGCGCCACTCGATCTGCCCCCGACGCTCGGCGGAGAGCCGCAGGGCATAGGGAACCTGACGCTTACGCAGGGCCTTCCAGTAGGATGCCCCCAGCTCGGCCGTGCTCACCGCCCGCAGGCCGCCCGTGTCGTTGTCCTCGCCGGCAGCGGTGAGGAGAGCACCGACGCGGCCGGCCTCTCCGGCCGGGGCATGCGCGGCGATATAGCGAGCGCCATCGTCATCGTCGGCACCGAGAAGGATGCCCGGCCGTTCGGCCAGGGCGGCGACGACGGGCGCGTCGAGCACCACGTCGGCGCGAACGACGATCGCCGGGCCGGGATGGGAGGCGAGATCGTCCTCCGTCAAGAGGTCGGTGATGCCGGCCTTGGCGAATGCCTTTTCGAGGCGCTTGGCGGGCACCTCGTTCCAGATCCGCAGTGGGCAGTCGCCGACGATCGCAAGGCTCGGTTTGGCCGTCACCGCCAATCCTCCATTAAGCCCTCTCAGTCATTGCGTTGGTCGTGTTCCGCGCCCTTTATGACGCCGAAATTGGGCTCGTCCGAAGGTACGGCGTCTTGCCCGGCCGCGGGATAGGCGATGATGGGCACGGCGCCGCCTTCGTGGTGAAAGCCGAAGCTGCCGACGACGATCGCAAGTATGATGACCGGGGCCCAGGCCGCGATGATCGGGGGAAGATAGCTCGCCTCCCCAAGGGCTTGGCTCCACCTGGCCAAGATGAAGAAGGCGAACCCGAAGAGCAGGCCCCTCAGGAATAGGATCCCGAGGCCGCCACCCCTCTCGATCCGCTGCGCGAGGATGATACACAGGAAGATCAGGAAGACCGGGGCCATACCCGACGCGAACTTCTGGTGTAGCCAAACCTCATACTGGTGCGGGGGGAAGAGCCCGAAGCTCTTGTTCTTCACGAATCGGAAAAGTTGCACCGTGGTCAACTCGGACGGATGGGCGGCCATGGTCCGGAGATCTTCCAACGGCAGAGAGGTTTGCCATTCCATGCGCTCCAGCGTCTCCACCTGCGGGCCCTTCACGGTCCGGCGGACGACGTCGGTCAGTATCCAGCTCGCGCCGTCCCGCCGGATGCCGCCGGCGTCTATGCGTGCGACGAGCCGCCCGTCGGGGCTGCGCTGGAAGATGATCAGGCTGTCGAGGTCCTCGATGTCGTAGATCAATTCGGGCAAGCGCACGATGTCGGTGTCGCTGCGCATCCAGAACGATCCGTCATCAGTCTTATTGCTCAAGATGCGTTCGTATTCGCCTACGCCCCAGTCGAAGAGCCGCTGTAGCGTGCGAGGCA
>JBFELD010000400.1:0-2594 GCA_041552375.1 Kiloniellaceae bacterium
CCGCAGGGCCTCGAAACTGTAGCGCTCGACAGATCCGTTGCGCGTCGGGTGGATCAGGGCAAGACGGTCCGGATCGCGGTCGGCCCACTTGTCGCAAACGTCGACGCCGATATTGTAACGCGTGGGGATTCGCCAACGGACACGCCGCTGGAGGTCCCCGTAATCGCTCGCTTCTGGCAGCATGGATCGCGCTGTCACCTTTCGGTCGTCGCGCCGCCGCGCGCATGGATCAGGAGGCCGCAGCCTAGCTGGAGAAAACGTATGTTTCAAAAGGATCTACTGAAGGACAAGCGTATCCTGATTACCGGCGGTGGCACGGGCCTCGGCAAGTCCATGGGCCGGCGCTTTCTCGAGCTTGGCGCGCGGCTGGTCATCTGCGGGCGCCGCGCCGAGGTGCTGGAGGCCACGGCGGCGGAGTTCGACGCCGATTTCCCGGGCCGCACGGCCTGGCGAAGTTGCGACATCCGCGATGCCGAGGCGCTGGAGGCGCTGGTCGACTGGGCCTGGGCGGAGGCGCCCCTCGACGCGCTGGTCAACAACGCGGCGGGTAACTTCATCGCCCGAAGCGAGACGCTTTCCCCGCGGGCCGTCGATGCCGTGGTTGGCATCGTCCTGCGGGGGAGCGCCTATGCGACGCTTGCCTGCGGCAGGCGCTGGTTGGAAACGGGCCGGGCCGGCAACGTGCTCTCCATCGTCGCCAGCTATGCCGCCACCGGCTCGCCCTATGTGCTGCCCTCGGCCATGGGCAAGGCGGGTGTGGTGGCCATGACCCGCTCCCTGGCAGCGGAGTGGGGTGGCCGCGGCATCCGATTGAACGCCATCGCGCCGGGTCCCTTTCCCACCGAAGGTGCTTGGCGGCGGCTAATCCCAAGCGAGGAGGTCGAGCGGCAATGGTTGAAGCGCATTCCGATGGGCCGGGTCGGCGAGCACAGCGAGCTGGCCGATCTCGCCGTCTACCTCCTGGCCGAGCAGTCCGCCTACATCAACGGCGAGGTGGTGACCATCGACGGCGGCGAATGGCTGAAGGGCGCCGGGCAGTTCAGCCTTCTGGACTCCCTGAGCGAGGAGGAATGGGCGGCGATGCGCACACGTTAGTGTTGCTGTCGCTGGCCCCGTCGATTGCGTGGCCGGCTCGCCGCGTCTAAGCTCTCGCGCCAAGTGAGCTAAATGTTCTTACCGGAAAGGTTCGTCCCCCATGCCCCTCGACAGCAAGACACAGCCCGAAATCCTGCATTCGGCCTGTCCTCATGATTGCCCCAGCACTTGCGCGCTCGAAGTGGAACGGCTGTCGCCCCAGCGCATCGGCCGGGTTCGTGGCGCCAAGGACAACGACTACACCCGTGGTGTGATCTGCGCCAAGGTGGCCCGCTATGCGGAGCGAATCCATCACCCGGATCGCCTCACTCAGCCGCTGCGGCGCGTCGGTGAAAAGGGCATTGGCCGTGAGGCTTTTGCCCCCATCGGTTGGGACGAAGCCTTGGACGAGGTGGCCGAGCGCCTGCTCCAGATCGAGGTGCGCCACGGTGCCGAGGCGGTGTGGCCTTATTTCTATGCCGGGACCATGGGCCTCGTGCAGCGCGACGGGATCGAGCGGCTGCGCCACGTCAAGCGCTACTCACGCCAACACTCGACCATTTGTGTCGCGTTGGCTGATGCCGGTTGGAAGGCCGGCACCGGGGTCAAGCGCGGCGTCGATTCGCGCGAGATCGGCGAGGCGGACCTGATCGTGGTCTGGGGCGGCAATCCGGTCTCCACCCAGGTCAATGTCATGACCCACATCGCCCGGGCCCGAAAGGAGCGCGGCGCGAAGCTGGTGGTGATCGACCCCTACCGAACCGGCACGGCCGAGCAGGCGGATCTGCACTTGGCCGTCCGACCTGGCACCGACGGCGCCCTAGCGGCCGCGGTGATCCACCAAATCCTCAAGGAAGGTTTGGAGGACCGGGAGTATCTCAAGGATTACACCGACTGGGACGAGGAACTCGAGACGCATTTCGCCGACTGTACCCCGGCCTGGGCCGCCGCGATCACCGGCCTGGCAGAGGACGCAATCATCGACTTTGCTCGCCTCTACGGCACCACTCAGCGCAGCTTTATCCGGGTGGGCTACGGCTTTTCCCGGTCTCGCAACGGGGCGGCCAACGTTCACGCCGTCACCTGCCTGCCCTCGGTCACCGGCGCCTGGCGCCACCGTGGCGGCGGTGCGCTTTACGGCCAGACCGAGATCTATCCCATCGACCGGACGCTGATCGAGGGGCGCGACGCCTTGGCAAAGGACGTGCGTTTGTTCGACCAGTCGCGTATTGGCCCGATCCTCGAAGGCGACCGGCGCGACCTGGGCGAGGGACCACCGGTCATGGGGCTTTTCATCCAAAACACCAACCCGATGATGGTCTGCCCGGACAGCGGCGCAGTGGCCCGCGGTTTTGCCCGTGAGGACCTCTTCGCTTGCGTGCACGAGCAGTTCATGACCGAGACCGCGGCCATGGCCGACATCGTGCTGCCGGCCACCACCTTCCTGGAGCACGATGACCTCTATATCGCCAGCGGCCACACCTACCTGCAGGTCACCAAGAAGGTTATCGAGCCGCTCG
>JBFELD010000401.1:0-2558 GCA_041552375.1 Kiloniellaceae bacterium
CGGAGACGGCGGTCACACCGAGGAAATGATCGCGTGCCGCGCCGGCCTTGATCCGCCGCGGGCCGGCGAGATTGCAGGCCAGGACCCCACCGATCGAGCCTTTCCCCGGCGGGCCGCCGAGTAGGGATCCGAGATCGGGAGGCTCGAAGGCAAGGATCTGGTTCTTTTTGGCGATGGTTTTTTCGATCTCGGCCAGCGGTGTTCCGGCCCCGGCGGTCAGGACCAGCTCCTCGGGCTCATAGAGGGTGATACCGGAGAGCTTGGAGAGGTCGAGGGCGTGGGCCAGGTTGCTCGATCTCCCCAGGCCACGCTTGGATCCGCGGCCGAGGACCTCGAGCGGCCGGTTGTCGGTGACGGCGGCCTCGATCGCGGCGGCGAGCGCCTCGGCGCTATCGGGTGAAATGGTGTCCTGCATCCGCTGCCCTTAGAACCGCGGCAAATCGGGGAAGGGCATCTTGCCTTTGTGGACGTGCATGCGTCCCAACTCGGCGCAGCGGTGTAGCGTGGGAAACATCTTGCCCGGATTGAGCAGGGAGGCCGGATCGAAGGCGCACTTGATCCGCTGCTGCTGCTTCAAGTCGATGTCGGAGAACATCTCGCCCATAAGGTCGCGCTTTTCCACGCCGACGCCGTGTTCACCCGTCAGCACGCCGCCCACCTCGACACAGAGCTTCAGAATTTCCGCACCGAAGGCCTCGGCCTTCTCCAGTTCGCCCGGCTCGTTGGCGTCGTAGAGGATGAGCGGATGGAGATTTCCGTCGCCGGCATGAAAGACATTGGCGACCCTGAGCCCATACTCGCGGCTCATCTCGTTCATCCGGGTCAGCACCAGGGGCAGCTTGTGGCGGGGAATTGTTCCGTCCATGCAGTAGTAATCGGGAGAGATGCGGCCGACGGCTGGAAAGGCCGCCTTGCGACCGGCCCAGAATGCCAGACGTTCGGCTTCGCTGTCGCTGACCTTGATGTGTGTGGCGCCCTTGCTCTTGGAAATTTCGAGGACTCGCTCGATCAAGTGATCGACCTCGACCTTGGGCCCGTCCAGCTCGACGATCAGCAAAGCCTCGGCATCAAGCGGATAGCCGGCATGGACGAAATCCTCGGCGGCGTGAATGGCCGGCCGATCCATCATCTCCATGCCGCCGGGGATGATGCCCGCGGCGATGATGGCCGAGACGGTCTCGCCGGCGGTGGCGTTGTCGGTGAAACCGAGAAGAAGAGCGCGGGCGGTCTCCGGTTTTTTCAGGATGCGCACGGTCACCTCGGTGATGACGCCCAGCAGGCCTTCCGAGCCGGTCATCAATCCTAAAAGGTCATAGGCCTCAGAATCGAGATGCTTGCCCCCGATACGCAAGATCTCGCCGTCGATGGTAACTATCTCCAGGCCAAGCAGGTTGTTGGTCGTCAATCCGTATTTCAGGCAGTGCACCCCGCCCGAATTCTCGGCCACGTTTCCGCCGATCGAGCAGGCGATCTGGCTCGAGGGGTCTGGCGCATAGTAGAACCCGGCATGCTCGACCGCCTCGGTGATGGCGAGGTTGGTGACGCCCGGCTGGGCGACCACGCAGCGGTTGTCGAAGTCGATCTCGAGGATGCGGTTGAATTTTCCCAGGGCCAAGAGGACGCCATCGGCAAGTGGAAGGGCCCCGCCGGAAAGCGACGTGCCGGCGCCGCGCGGCACGACCTTGATGCCTCTTTGAGCGCAGTACTTGAGCACGTTTGCGACTTGCTCGGTCGTCTCGGGCAACGCGACGACCAGGGGTAGCTGGCGATAAGCGGTGAGCCCGTCCGTTTCATAAGCGGTCATTTCCTCGTTGGAGGTGATGACGCTGGCCCTCGGCAACAGACGTCGGAGATCGGAGACGATCTGCTCCCTCGCCCCAAGTATGGTTCCGTCCGGGTCCGGCATGCGCATGTATCGAGCTCTCCCTCGCCAGGTTCAGCCGACCTTGCCTGCGCGATTGCAGTGCGGTTCGAAGGACTATGAAACGGGGGCTCGATCCCGTCAACAAGCCAGCCGGCCAGCGGAGCCGGTCGGTTGTCTGAGGATCGTCTATAGGCGCAGGAGAGGTGTTCGGGTGGCCCGATATCAGCCCTGGCGGGCCTTGAAACGGGGATTCTTCTTGTTGATGACGTAGATCCGGCCACGACGACGCACGACGCGACAGTTCTTCTCGCGACGCTTGGCGGTCTTCAGCGAATTGACGATCTTCATCTCCGCGGCCTTTCGAGCCTGACGCACCGGGTCGGGGTGCGCATCAACAAAGGGTATTGCTTAATCGGCGCTATCGCCGGCGCGGAACATAGGTAAGCCGGCCCGTGCTGTCAAGCCACGGCAGCGCTCACGCGAGCGCCCTTTTGACATAGCAGTACCGCCTGATCTGCAGCTTGCCGGCCTCGATGGCCTGGACGCAGGCGGCCCAGCGCTCGGCCTCGTGCAAGGCGCTCTCGGCCGTCTCCGGGGCGTAGTCGGCAACCCTTCCGGACGCATTGAAGGACTGCCAGGCCGCGAGAATGATGTTCCGGGTCGGCTCGGTGACGTCATCGCTCGTCAGCAGCTC
>JBFELD010000402.1:0-2512 GCA_041552375.1 Kiloniellaceae bacterium
GCGGGGTCTTGGAGGCCCTTACCGTGGCCTTCGCGGGGTGGATCGAGCGTTGGGAAAGGGTCGGGTTTCAGCCTCTGCGCGAGGCTTGGCTCGAGCGTGCCATTGGTTTGGGAGAAGCGGTCGAGGCACGCTTGCCTGAGACGATACTTCGGGGCCGGTTCGAGGACCTCGATCATGACGGGACCCTGCTGTTGCGCCAAGCCGACGGTCGGCTGCGTCGCGTCACGGCTGGGGATGTGTATGTTACGAGCGGGGAGGGGGCTCATGCTTCTCGCCATTGATTGCGGCAACACCAACTTCGTCTTCGCCGTTTTCGACGGAGACGAGGTGAAAGGGAACTGGCGAGCGTCGAGCGACCCGCGTCGCACCGCCGACGAGTATGCCGTGTGGCTGACACAGCTGATGTCGCTGAGGGGTCTCGACCCCAAATCCATCGACGGGACGATTATCGCCACGGTGGTGCCTGACGTGCTTTATCCCCTGGCCAGTCTCAGCAGCCATTTCTTCGGTGTCGATCCTCTGATCGTCGGCAGGCCCGGGGTGGAGACGGGCGTCGAGGTGAAGATCGACCGGCCGGAGACACTGGGCGCGGACCGCCTGGCCAATGCCATCGCGGCGCACGAGCGTTATGGTGGCCCCCTGATCGTGGTCGATTTCGGCACCGCGACCAACTTCGACATCATCGACGGCGACGGTGCGTTCATCGGCGGCGTGCTCGCGCCGGGTGTCGACTTGGCGGCCGAGGCCTTCGCCACGGCGGCGGCCAAGCTGCCGCGCATCCGCATCCGCATGCCCGAGAGAGTGATCGGCAAGAGCACCGAGGGGGCCATGGAATCCGGCATCTTCTGGGGCTATGTCGGCCTGATCGAGGGCCTTGTCGAGCGCATCAGATCGGAGTTCGGCGGGCCGATGAAGGTCGTTGCCACGGGCGGCCTGGCGCCTCTCTTCGACCGCGCGACGCCGCTTATCGATCACACCGACCTGGAGCTGACGATCCGCGGTCTGCTCAGCATCTACCGCCGCAACCGGACGGACGCGGCGTCGTGAGCGCCCGGCGCGACGATATTTCGCTGGGCTCGGAGGATTTTTACTTTCTGCCCCTAGGCGGCAGCGGCGAGATCGGCATGAACTTCAACCTTTACGGCCATGACGGCCGCGGGTTGATCGTCGACCTGGGGGTTACCTTCGGCAGCTCGCGCGAGCCGGGCGTGGATGTGATGATGGCCGATCCGGCTTTCATCGAGGCGCGCCGGGAGGAGGTCGCCGGGCTCGTGCTTACCCACGCGCACGAGGATCACATCGGCGCAGTTCCCTACCTTTGGTCGCGCTTGCGTTGTCCAATCTATGCCACCCCCTTCACGGCGGGACTGGTGCGACGCAAGCTGGCCGAAGTGGCGCTCGAGGACGAGGCGGAGCTGCGCGAGGTCCCGCTTTCCGGCGCCTTTTCGGTTGGCCCCTTCGAGATCGAGCTGATCACGCTCACCCATTCGATCCCCGAGCCCAATGCCGTGGTTTTGCGCACAGCGGCCGGAACGGTGCTTCATACCGGAGACTGGAAACTCGATCCCGATCCTCTTGTCGGGGACGATTACGACATGAGCCGGCTGCGACAGTTGGCGGACGAGCGCGTTCTGGCCATGGTCTGCGATTCCACCAATGCCTTGGTGGAAGGCCACACCGGCTCGGAAGGCGACGTCTTGAAGCGCCTCGGCGATATCATCAGCGGGTTGGAGCGGCGCGTGGCCGTGGCCTGCTTCGCCAGCAATGTCGCGCGTCTGTCGAGCATCATGCAGGTCGCCGAGGCGACCGGGCGCCGCGTTAGCCTGGTCGGGCGGTCGATGCATCGCATCGTCGAGGCAGCGATCGAAACCGGCTATCTAACGGTGCCCGAGGCCCTGGTATCGGAACGGGAGATCGACTACCTGCCGCGCGAGGAGGTCCTCTTGCTTTGCACCGGAAGCCAGGGTGAAAGACGTTCCGCCCTGTGGCGCATCGCCAACCACGAGCATCACCACGTCGCGCTGGAGGAGGGAGATACTGTCATCTTTTCCTCGCGGGTGATACCGGGCAACGAGCTCGACATTTTCGCCCTGCAGAACGTTCTGGCCCGCCAAGGCATCGAGGTCATCACGGATGAAGGCGATTTCGTCCATGTCTCCGGTCATCCGGCACGCGACGAGCTGAGGCAGATGTATCAATGGGTGCGCCCGGAGGTGGCGATCCCGGTGCACGGCGAAGCCCGCCACCTGCTCGCCCACGCACGCCTCGCCCGCGAGTGCCAGGTCCCCGGACAGATCGTCTGCGGCAACGGCGACTTGATCCGCCTGGCGCCCGGTCCGACGCAGATCACAGGTCGCGTGCCCACGGGCCGCTTGGCCTATGACGGATCACGGTTGCTGCCGATGGCGAGCCCGGTCTTCCGCGAGCGTCAGAAGCTGGCGCTCAACGGCACCGCCTTGATCACCCTGGTGGTTGATGATGCGGGCCGGTTGGACGGCGATCCCGAGCTGAC
>JBFELD010000403.1:0-2492 GCA_041552375.1 Kiloniellaceae bacterium
CTGGGCCTCGACTCGGCGGAGAGATCGGCTGAGAAGCTGCAGACCGTCCAGATCGCTTCGATTTACACCAGCCCGCTCAGACGGGCATGGCAGACGGCGATGATCATAAACGCCGTTATCAACGCTCCGGTTCATCCCTTGCCGGGCTTGATGGAGCGCCATTGGGGCATCTATCAGGGCAGACCGAAGGCCCACCGGCCGCGCGAGGTCAATCCCGATACGGTGGAAGCCATCGAGAGCTTTACCGATCGGGTGCTCGAAGCCATGAGCACCATAAAGGGGCCGACGCCGGTCTTGGTCGTTGCCCACTCTGGTGTTTTTCGCGTTCTTTGCGGTCATGCCGGATTGAGTGCGGATCTCGCGGTTTCGATCTCAAGTGGTGAGCCGGTTTGCTTCGATCCGGCTGGCAATGGTAGATCAACTTGGCACATTTCTATGGTTTTACGATGGCCTCGATAGAGGCCGGGACTTACGCCTATTGTCGCGCGATCGCCTATTGCACCCGGGGCCGACCTATGCATGCTGACCTCTCCTTCGAGGACCGCTTTCATCGCAAGAGGCATGTGGTATGAAGCCACGCTATGACTGCAGCAGGTGTCCCGGGTACTGTTGCTCATATCCGAGGATCGAACTGCGGGCCGAGGACCTCCAGCGTCTGGCGAAGCATTTCGGCGTCTCCACAAAAAAGGCCCGAAAACGTTTCATCATGACGGGCGAAAAGCGCCGGGTGAAAAAGGAATTCGCCGGCGTGTTACGCCACCGCAAGGACGACATCTTCGGCACTATTTGTATCTTCTTCGACTGCGAAGCGCGCCGTTGCGGTGTCTATGACGCGCGGCCCGAGATTTGCCGGGATTATCCCGGGCAAAAGAGGTGTGGCTATTACGAGTTCCTGCGTTTCGAACGCAAGGCTCAGGAAGATCCCGACTATATCGCGCTGACCGGTAACTGATTGGTCGGGTCGAAATCGGGGAGCACGCAGAACATGGACGAAAAACAGATCCTGAGGCTTTGGCCGACCACTTTGATGCGCAGGCGGTTCCCCGACCACGAGACGGTCAAGCCCGCGCTGCTCTCTTTCGTGCAGGCCTACATGGCCGAGCATCCGGGCGGGCGTCGCGCGAACGAGAACCGCGGCCTTTACGAGAGCGGTTACGACATTCTAAAGCGCTTTGCAGACAGCGATCCCGCGATCAAGGCCCTCGACAACTTTTTGCGCGGGGCCTTTTTCGATGTCGGTTTGGCGGCCAATGGACATGCCTGGAAGCATGGCGGGATTGCCGCCGATCAGGCCTCGGCCAACATCACCGCCTCCTGGTTTATCGACTATCGCACTCAAGGCAACGTTCATCCCCATCTGCACGGAAATGGCTCCTGGTCTTGTGTGTACTATTTGCAGATGGCTCCATCGGACGATCCGATGAATGGGGCGACCTATTTCATCTGCCCGACGAACAAGAGCGACTCGGACGACGCGGGCGCGGCCTACTGTCGCGAGGCAAGCCGCTTTTTCACCGCCACGGAGGGATATGCGCTGTTCTTTCCCTCTTATCTGATCCACGGGTCCTTCCCCTACAAAGGGGATCACTCTCGGATCATCTTCTCGGCCAACGCCCGTATCGAGGCTCCGCAAAAGAATCCCGAGGTCTAAGCGAGGCGATCAGGGGCCGCGCGGGCCGCGACATTTTTCTGGAGTCAAACCTCGTTTGCTGCGACTTATAGTAGTAACAAAATCTCACGAGGGAACCATAATGACAGGACTCCAGAGACCTCTTTTCGTTGTTCTGATCATCGGCGCTATGGTCGCGGCCTGCGCGTCTCCGGTTACCGTTGCCCAGCGTGCCTTGGAGGAGCGATCGGCTGCGGACATCAAGAAAGACAATGAGATCGTCATCGACGTCAATCAGCTCATGGCGAAGTACGAGACCATATCGGTCTCGACCGAGATCTATGAGCAACGGCTGATCATCTACGGCCTGTTGGACGACAAAGCTACCTATGACGCCTTTCGCCGGGATAGCGAAGCGATTCCCGGCGTCGCACAGCTCTATTGGCACGTTGTCTTCATGACCAAGGAGGAACAGAAGGCCAGGGAGGGCGAGATGCTCGGCTTTTCGGGCGGTCTCCAGGTCAAGGCCGTGATCGAGAAGGGGTGGCTGGATACCGAAGGTATCAACAGCCTCAATTACCGCGTGGCGGTCGGGCCTTTGGGCGAGGCCTATGTCCTGGGACGCGCCTTTACCGCCGCCGAACGTGACAAGGCGCTGGGTGTCGTGCGTAGCACGTCAGGTGTCACCAATGTGGTCGACTACGTGCAAGTGCGGCCGAAAGAGGGCGGGTGAGACGGCGCTCTCCCCGGCGGCCAGCCAGGACCGTGATGACAGTCTCAGGCGTTTCCCTGGGTCGGCCCCCCGAGCGCGCGGTCCTCGGCAATCTGTTGTTCGATGTCGTCGAGGGCGCTGTCGAGCGCGGCCAACACATCGTCGCGGGAC
>JBFELD010000404.1:0-2487 GCA_041552375.1 Kiloniellaceae bacterium
CTATTTCGAATGGTACTACAAGCCGGACAACTCCGGCCTGCCGCCCGCGCTTCCCGAAGGCACGACGGACACCAATGGGTGGGTTCTTTTTGACGGAGGGCCGGGGATGATCGATATCACCATCGAAGGGGCTGTCGATGGCAACATCGAGTGCCGCTGCTTGACCCTCGCCGGCGAGCCGAAAGTGAAGGGCTCGGCCACGGCCGAGACGGTTCTCCTCTCCGGGACCTTCACCGGCAACATACGGGCGCGGAAAGTAATTCTGACCAGGACGGCCAACCTGTTCGGCGACATCTACAACGAAAGTCTCGAAATTCAGCCCGGCGCCTCCTTTGAAGGAAAGGTCCACCGGCTGAAGGCCGCTGACGTTCCCAAAATCGATGTTAAGGACACGGCTACCAAGCACGACAAGTCCACGGATAAAGCCACGCCTGATGCGCAACCGAGGCCCCAAGCGAACGCCAAGACGGCTGCTTGACAGGCACGATCGACGCGCCCAAAAGACACGAGCCGAAACCGGGGTCGGCGCTCACGGCCATAGATACGAAGAGAGTCGGTTGGGCGTGACCTCGGTGCGACGATGCGCAGTTTGATTGTGCGAACGGGGGCGGTCCCCGGCATGTGAGCCTTACCACCTTATGACGATCGACCCCGGGTTGCGCGCCAACCAGCCACAATTCGCCGTCGCCTTCATCATCACAGGCATGGCATTTCTGTCCTTCCAAGACATGCTGATCAAACAGCTTTCCGGCGACTATCCTTTACATCAGATCATCTTTGCCCGCTCGATCATCGCGATCGTCTTTTCCTTCGCCTTGGTCAAGTGGGAGGGCGGTCTCGCCGTTCTCAAAACCGATCAACCCGGTCAACATCTGTTACGCGCGCTGTTGGTCGTGGTGGCCAATATGAGCTACTTCGCCGCACTCGCGGTGATGCCGCTGGCCGAGGCGACGGCGCTGTTCTTCGTGGCACCCCTTTTCATCACGCTATTGTCTATTCCCTTTTTGGGCGAATACGTTGGCCCCCGGCGTCTCGCTGCGGTGATCGTCGGCTTTGTCGGCGTACTCCTCATGTTGTGGCCGGGCCTCATGGAAAACGGCACCGAGATGGCAACGGGTGTTGCCTTGTTACCCATAGTTGCGGCCCTCGCCTATGCCTTGATGCAGATTTTGACTCGCCGCCTGGGTGTCACGGCCAAGGCCTCGGCTATGGCCGTTTACATTCAAACCACCTTCATTGTGGTGGGCCTGGGCTTCTGGCTCGTTGCCGGGCATGGGCGCTATGCGGATAGCTTCGAAACGGACTCAATGAAGTTCCTCCTCCGCTCCTGGCAATGGCCGGAGGGAAATGACATCTATCTCTTCGCTGGCTGTGGCCTGGCATCAGCCGTCATCGGATATAACCTGTCACAAGCTTATCGGATAGCAGACGCCGGTGTCGTCGCGCCCTTCGAATATGTGGCCCTGCCGCTTGCTGTCATTTGGGGCTGGGTGATTTGGGAGGAGTTGCCGGATGCGTGGGCGACGGGCGGCATGCTGCTGATTGTGGGATCTGGGCTTTTTGTCTTCTTGCGGGAAAAACAGCGTGGGCGGCCCGTTTCATCGAAACGGCCTTTGCGGCGGTGGTGACAAAGCGCACCCTGGATCGCTCCTTTCCCTTTTGCCTATGGTAAGGTTAACTGATTCTGGCCAATAAAACTTACTAATGCCCAAGCTCGACCCACTGTCCTCAGAATTCAATGCTTATCTCGCCGCAACCTGGGAAAAGGCCAGCGCGAGAGCAAAGCAAGACGCCATAACTCAAACCTCCCTGGATATCGACCGTCGCTTTAACTTTCGGGGCGCGAAGGCGGATGAGCACCAAGGCCAGCAATGGCCGAGGATCGACGCGAACTATGATGGTGGGACCCCCATCGAGGGCGTGCCGGAGGAAGTGAAAGATGCTACCTCATTTTACGCCGGATGTACCGTAGCGGGTTATAGCCTGCGACATCCAAAAGTTCTTGCACGGCTGCTTCTAATTCTGGCACCCGTTCTGGATCCAGACGCGCCCTTTCAAGGTAATCTGAGACCTCTCTAAGCGTCACATAGGGCTTTTCTACGTATGCTGATGTATCGGCCATTTAGCATCTCAATTGCGAAGTTCAGCGCGGCCGGTAAGAGGCGGTTTGCCATCGTCCAACTGGCAGTCAATTCACGGTGCGAATGATCAAAGCCTGACACACCGGAGCGCCGCCGCCGTAATCTGTAAATGTAAAGGGCCTGGCACGCACTCCTATGACTCGCACCTACTCAATCCTTCTGTGCTGCCCGCCAAGCACCATAACCACCTGCGAGCGAGGCGACATCACGGTACCCCATATCCAGGAGCGTGTTGGCAGCAAGCGCCGACCGACCACCGGTGCCACAGTAGGTGATGACCCGCTTTTCCGGGCTGAGGGCCGGATTATAGATCGGGCTTTCTGGATCGGCATAAAACTCGAGCAGA
>JBFELD010000405.1:0-2424 GCA_041552375.1 Kiloniellaceae bacterium
AAGCCCGCACCGGCGACGACCTCATCCAACTCCTTGTGCCCCCAGGACCAATAGGTGGTGGTGAAGACCCGTGTCGTCACCTGACCGTCGGGCTCGTGCTGAAGAATGTATTGGTGAATTCGGTAACCGCGTCCATCCCGGCGCCAGTCCCAGACCTGAAAGACGACCCGCCGATCGGCACCGCCCCCGAACACCCTGGGCTCGCTCACCCGGGGCTTCTCCGCGGCCAGCCGGTCGTAGTCACGCACGCTCGCGATGAACAGGCCGTCGGGCCGAACGAGGCTCGCCATCTCCCGCACGGCCGCGGTCAGGTCCTCACGGGTCTCGAAATGCGGCAGTGCGTTGTCGAGGGCGACCACCGCATCGAATGGCCCGGCATGGTAGCCGGAGAGCATGCGTAGATCGGCCACGCGCAAGGTCACCTCGAGGCCACGTTCGGCCGCCTCGTGCTTGGCACGCCGGATGGCCGCGGGGCTGAGGTCCGAGCCGGTGACGTCATGTCCGGCGGCGGCGAAGCCGAGCAACTGCGTGCCGATGCCACAGGCCGCATCGAGAATCTTGTGCGGACCCGGGCCGATCTCGCGCTCCAGCAACCGGCCCCAGATCTCGGCCTGGCGAGCGATGCTCGCCTCCCAGCTCTCGAACAGGAGGTGATAGTGGTGGGCCAGATCGTCGTAGAAACGGGCAACGTCGCTCATGGCGCCGCCCCATAAACGGACAAGGCCGCCAGGTCAAGCAAAGCGGAGCCGCTGGCCCAAACCCATGGCCGCTGCCTTGGCCAGCATCGCCTCGCCCAGCGCGATGTCGGAGAGAGACAAACCGCGATGCCAAAAGAGGATCGTCTCGTCATCGCTCTCCCGGCCGGGTATCTGTCCGGCGACGACCTGGCAAAGTTCGCCGTGCAAGGTTTCCTCGCTGAGCTTTCCGGCCTCGACATGCGCACGAAGCGAGCCCAGCTTGCCGCCTTTGCACTGGCCCCAGTCGTCGACCAGCATCTTGTCCATGACATCGCTCAGCGTAATCTCGACGGCGGAGTTGGTGCCGTAAGGAACGACGAAGGCGCTCTCTTTCACCCACTCGGTCTTGAAGAGGGGCTCGGGCGCGGCCAGGCGCGATGCCTCGACCATGATATCGGCGCCCTCCAGACAGGCCTGCCAGTCATCGACCGGCGTGACCGCTTTGCCCAGATCATGGGACAGCCGCTCGGCGAAGGGACGATAGCTCTCGGGTCGGCGGGAGTGAACGCGGATTTCCTCGAAGTCGTAAAGCCGGTCCAAAAGCCGCACGTTCCAATAGGCCGAGCCGCGCGCACCAATATGGCCCAGGACCTTGCAATCGCGCCGCGCCAAATACTTGGCACCGAGCGCGGTCATCGCACCCGTGCGCATCTCGGTGATGGCGGTCGCGTCGACCAACGCCTTGGGCATGCCGGTGCGAGGGTCGAAGAGATTGAGCAGCGCCATCTCCGAGGGCAGACCCTGCTTATAGTTGTCGATGTAGTCCCCCACGATCTTCACACCGGCCGCATTCATCGGCGCGATGTAGCCGCGCAGCACGTTGAAGTGGCCGCGAAAGGCCGGGTCGGGCTCCAAGTGCACGCGCGGCTCGATCACGGTCTGGCCGAGACCTTGGGCGCGCAGACCCTCTTCCACCGCACTCAGGATCTCCGAGTCGGTCATGGCGAGCTCGGCGATCTCGGGACCGGATAGATAGGTAAAGTATATCTCTTGCATGTCCTAGCACTCACGCTGACTGGAGGGTCTCGAGGGTCCGCCGATAGGTCTCGAAGATCGGCTCCTCGCGTTCATGCCGGCCGTCACGCACGACCCAACGGCCCCCGACCATGACGTCACGGACGGGATTTATGTTGCCGGCGAAGACGAGCGCGTCCAACAACCCGTCGCCCTCTTTCCCGACCAGGGTCGGCGCTTGCGGGTCCAACACCAGCAGATCGGCCCGCGCGCCCTCGCGCAGTTGCCCGATGGGTCGTCCGAGGGCCTTGGCGCCCCCGGCCAGCGCCAGGCGGTAGAGCCGCGCGCCGACCGAGCTTCCCTCACCCGACCCCAGCAAATTACGCCCCCGGTGGGTCAGGCGCTGGCCATATTCCAGCCAGCGCAGCTCCTCGATCGGGCTGACGGAGATATGACTGTCCGAGCCGATGCCGAAGAGCCCGCCGGCGTCGAGAAAATCCGCCGCCGGGAAAATTCCATCGCCCAGGTTGGCTTCGGTCGTGGGGCACAGACCGGCGACGGCTCCGCTCTCGACAATCGCCTGCAGCTCGGACTGGTTGATGTGGGTCGCGTGGATCAGGCACCAGCGTCCGCCGACCGGGAAGCGCTCGAGCAGCCACTCCACCGGCCTCTCGCCGGACCAGGCCAGGCAATCCTCGACCTCCTTGGTTTGCTCGGCAATGTGGATATGGAT
>JBFELD010000406.1:0-2424 GCA_041552375.1 Kiloniellaceae bacterium
ATGGGGGACCTTCCGGAGGAGCCCTGCAACAGCGATCTCCTCGCCAGCACACTGGCACGTCTCGAAGTTGGACCTGCATCGACGCCAACGCCGACGCGCACCGCCGACCGTGCGCCAACCGACATCCGAATCCCGCAACCCCTTCGCGATCTCATAGGTTTGCCTTTGGAGTCACTGGCCTGGAAGGGCATCGGCGGATTTCGCCAGGCCAACCTTCCGATCACCCTGGATGGCGTCGTCGCTCGTCTCATGCGCATCCGCGGTGGCACCTCCATGCCCCGCCACACCCACGGTGGCCTCGAGCTGACCTTGGTCTTCACGGGTGGATTCTCTGACGAGAATGGCCATTATCTGCGCGGCGATGTCGCCGCTGCCGATCCCGCGGTCGAGCATCGCCCGATCGCCGATCCGGGAGAGGAGTGCCTCTGCCTTGCGGTCAGCGACGCACCCCCTCGGCTGACCGGCGCTCTCGGCATGTGGCTGAACCCGTTCCTCAATTCCTGAGGGCTGCCATTTGGCCCCCACGGGCTATCGCGACGAAGTCAGCGAGGCAGACGGCCCCAGTGAGAGAATTCGCATAAATCTCTGATCGATATACACAATTTTTGGTTGCTTTATTCTTGATTTCGATCAGTTTAATTGCTCATCATCTTTATCCCCGAGTTATCCCTAAAAGTTCGCACGAATCACCGCTGGAGAATCAAGCGGTGGGCGCAAGTCGCTCAAAAGTTGCTGGGAAAGGAAAGCAAATGACGGTCTCCAGGTGGATGGTCGGCACGGCTCTTGTGCTCGGCCTCGCGTCAGGAAGCGCGAGCGCGCAGAGCACCGAGCACTTCGACCCCAAGGGCAAGCCGCCATCGGAACATACCATCAAGATCATGCAGGACCTGCGCGACAGCCTGCCATTCGCCGACGAGCGCGATTTCGAGGAAGCTGCCCGTGGGTTCATCTCCAAGCCCGAGGTCCTGCAGATCGAAGCCGAAAAGGGTGGGTTGGCCTGGGATATCGAACCCTATCGCTTTCTCCTTGGCGATGAGGTCTTCGATAGCATTCACCCCTCACTGCAACGGCAGGCGACCCTCAACATGACCTATGGCCTGTACGAGGTCGTCCCGGGCATCTACCAGATCCGAGGCTACGATTTGGCGAACATCACCTTCGTCGAGGGCGAGACCGGCTGGATCATCTTCGATCCTCTTACAACGATGGAAACAGCGGCGGCTGCGCTCGCCTACATCAACGAAGAGTTGGGCGAGCGGCCCGTGACTGGTGTGATCTTCTCGCATTCACATGCCGATCATTTCGGCGGCGTGCGCGGAGTGGTTGACGAAGAGCGCTTAGCCGCGGGGGGCACCGAGATCATCGCCCCCGTAGGCTTCATGGATCACGCGGTCTCGGAGAACGTCTACGCCGGCAACGCCATGAGCCGGAGGCTTTTTTACCAATATGGGGTGCTTCTTCAGAAGAGCCCCTTCGGTCATGTGGACCAATCAATCGGCAAAAATGTGGCATCCGGCAATATTGGCCTTATGGCGCCCACGATAATCGTCGAGGGCGCGGTCGAGGAGATCACCGTCGACGGCGTGCGCATGATCTTCCACAACACGCCGGGAACCGAAGCACCGGCGGAGATGAACACCTACCTGCCGGACTTGAGGGCGCTTTGGATGGCTGAGAACGTCACCGGTACCATCCATAACATCTACACGCTGCGCGGGGCCTTGGTCCGTGATGCCTTGGCCTGGTCGAAGTACATCAACGATGCGATCTACCGCTTCGGCTTTGATGCGGAGGTGATGTTCGCCTCGCACAGCTGGCCGCGCTGGGGCAACGAGAGGGTGCTCGAGGTCCTGAGAGGGCAGCGCGACATGTACGCCCACCTCAACAATCAGGTGCTGCATCTTGCCAACAAGGGCGTGACGATCAATCAGATCCACAATGTCTACGAACCGCCGCAGAGCTTGAAGGACCAATGGCTGGCGCGCGGCTATCACGGTTCGATGGAGCACAACAGCCGGGCGGTCATCAACCGCTATCTGGGTTATTGGGACGGCAATCCAACCACGCTGATCCCGTTATCGCCGGCGGAATCCGCTCCACTCTATGTCGAGATGATGGGCGGCGCGGGACCGATTATGGCCAAGGGCCGCGAGCTCTACGACGCCGGGAAATACCGACATGCCCAGGAGATCCTCAACAAGCTGGTCCATGCCGAGCCCCAAAATCAGGAGGCAAAGGACCTTCTGGCCGATGCCTTCGAGCAGTTCGGCTATCAGCAGGAAAGCCCCAGCGTGCGCAACAGCTTCCTGGCGGCGGCCTTTGAGCTGAGGAATGGTATCCCCGAGGGCGCCTCGCCGAAGACCGGCGGCCCGGACATGGTTCGCGCGATGTCGACGGCGCTTTGGCTCGATTTTCTCGGTATCC
>JBFELD010000407.1:0-2380 GCA_041552375.1 Kiloniellaceae bacterium
ACTTGAGGGTATGGCCGGTGGTCGTGCTTGGCGGGGCACTTGCGATGTTACGTCCTTTGAAGGGACTGATGATCGCCTTGCAATACAAGAACAAGGCCAGCGAGGGCGGTCTGATCGACTATGACTGACCCGAATGCGCCGGCCCGTCCCTTCGTTCGGCCGAATCTCTGGGCCAGTTTGCTCGCCGGGCTCGCTCTTTGCGTGCTGGTCGGCTTGGGAACCTGGCAGCTTCACCGGAAGGCTGAGAAGGAGGCGCTGATCACGCGCATGCAGGCACGGGGGGACGGTCCGGCCGTCGCCTTGCCACAGCAGCTTTCACCGATCGAGGACCTGATCTTCACACGCGTCGTCGCCACGGGCCGTTACCTGCACGACAAGGAGATGCGCCTGTCGAACCGGGTCCACAAGAGCGAGGTCGGCCGCCATATCTTGACGCCCTTTCGGCTCGACGACGGCCGTTCTCTTCTGGTCGACCGGGGCTGGGTGCCGCTGCGCCTGGAAGACCCCGCGACCAGGGCCGAGAGCCGGATCGAGGCGTCGGTGTCGGTCGAGGGTATCGTGCGGACGGGCGGCTTCGGCGGCCCGGCGTTCCTGCGCCCTGAAAACGCGCCGGAGGACGGCCTTTACAACTGGCTCGACCTTGAGGGCATGGCCGAAGCAGCGGCTTTGGAGAACCCCATCACGACGATGTACTTGGCCGTCGTCGACACCACGGAGGAGGCCAAGTCCGACGGGCGCTATCCAATTCCGTCCGGCGCCCAGGTTATCCTGCGCAACGACCATCTGGAGTATGCCTTGACGTGGTTTAGCCTGGCCGGGGTGCTGGTGGCGATTTTCATCCTCTATCATCGCCGGAGATCGCCGCGGACATGAGCCATCACCCCCAAGCCGATCCGGTAACGGCCTATGATGACCTCAGCGCGATCTTTCGTCGCATCGGCGCGCTCGAAGAGGCCGCAGGACTTCTCCATTGGGACATGGCGACCTTGATGCCGCCGGGCGGCGCCGTTGCCCGGGCCGAGCAGATTGCCGTTCTCGATCTGACCTGCCACGAGATGTTGACCGATCCCCGGGTCGGCGACCTCTTGGCGGCGGGAGAAGCCGGAGGCGCCGGTCTCGATCCATGGCGCCGCGCCAATCTGGCGGAGATGCGCCGTTTATGGGTCCATGCCTCGGCGCTGGAGCCGGCCCTGGTCGAGGCGCTCACCAAGACCGCCAAGCGCTGCGAGATGATCTGGCGGGAGGCGGTCGCGAGCGCTGACTTCGCCCTGGTCCTCCCGGAACTCGAAAAGCTCATGGCCCTCGTGCGGGAAGAAGCGGCGGCGAAAGCCGAGGTCTTGGGAAAGAGCCCCTACGATGCGCTGTTGGATCGCTACGAGCCCGGCGGTGCCACCGAGCGAATCGATGAGATCTTCACAGATTTGGCCGCGTTCCTGCCCGGTTTCCTGGCGGAGGTTCGCGATCATCAAGGCCGTCAGCCGACGCCGCTGCGCCCGCAAGGTCCTTTTTCCAAGGCCAAGCAGGAAGCGCTGGGCAGGGAGTTGATGGCGAAGGTGGGCTTCGATTTCGCCGGCGGCCGGCTCGATCAGTCCTTGCACCCTTTCTGCGGCGGCGTGCCGGACGACGTTCGCGTGACCACGCGCTATGACGAGGCTGATTTCCTGTCCTCGCTCATGGGTGTTTTGCACGAGACCGGCCACGCGCTTTACGAGCGCGGTCTGCCGAAGGACTGGCGCCTTCAACCCGTCGGTCGGGCAAGGGGCATGGCTCTGCACGAGAGCCAATCGCTGATCGTCGAGATGCAGGCCTGCCGGTCGCCGGCTTTCGTGACTTATCTGGCGCCCATCGCCCAGGCCGCCTTCGATGGCGAGGGGCCGGCCTGGGCGCCGGACAACCTGGTTCGCCTCTATAATCGGGTCGAGCCCGGCTTCATCCGTGTCGACGCCGACGAGGTGACTTATCCGGCCCATGTGATCCTGCGCTATCGCCTGGAAAAGGCGATGATCGCGGGGAGCCTCGAGGCGCGCGACCTTCCCGGTGCCTGGAACGAAGAGATGCGGGCCCTGCTCGGCATCGTGCCGCCGGACGACCGGCTCGGCTGTCTGCAGGACATCCACTGGTACGATGGTGCCTGGGGCTATTTCCCGACCTACACCTTAGGGGCCATGACCGCGGCCCAGTTCTTCGCCACCGCCTGCGATGAGCGACCGGATATTCATCCCGCGATCGGCCGCGGCGACTTCTCCCCCCTGATGACCTGGTTGGGGGAGAAGGTTCATGGCTTTGGCTCTTCCCTCTCCAGCGAGGAGATCGTGACGCGGGCGACTGGCGAGCCCTTGGACGCCGAGGTGTTCAAGGACCACCTGCGCCGCCGATACCT
>JBFELD010000408.1:0-2376 GCA_041552375.1 Kiloniellaceae bacterium
CCACTGCTTGACGGCGTTCTCGGGTTCAGCCGCCTCGATCACCTTCTCGGCGACCAGCTTGCCGGCATAGATCTTCCGCGTCGAGGGATGCTTCGCGATCTTCTTGTACATCAAGGGCTGAGTGAAGGCGGGCTCATCGCCCTCGTTATGCCCGAAGCGGCGATAGCAGAACATGTCGACGACCACGTCTTTGTTAAAGGTCTGCCGAAACTCGACGGCGATGCGCGCGACATGCACCACCGCCTCGGGGTCGTCGCCGTTGACGTGAAATATCGGCGCCTGAATGATCTTCGCCACGTCCGAGCAATAGGGCCCCGAGCGGGAGTTCACCGGGTTGGTGGTGAAGCCGATCTGATTGTTGACGACGAAGTGGATCGTGCCGCCGATGCGATAACCCTTGAGTTCGGAAAGGTCGAGGGTCTCCGGCACCAGCCCCTGGCCGGCAAAAGCGGCATCGCCGTGCATCAGGAGCGCCATGACCTGCTTGCGGTCCTTATCCTGACGCTGGTCCTGCTTGGCCCGCACCTTGCCGACGACGACCGGGTTGACCGCCTCCAGGTGGGAGGGATTGGCGGTCAGCGAGAGATGGACGCTGTTGCCGTCGAACTCCCGGTCGGAGGAGGTTCCCAGGTGATACTTGACGTCGCCCGAGCCGCCGACGTCCTCGGGATGCGCCGCACCTCCTTGAAACTCCGAGAAGATGGCGGAAAAGGGCTTGCCCATGAAGTTGGCCAGCACGTTCAGCCGGCCACGATGAGGCATGCCGACGACGACGTCCTTCAGGTCCATCTGCGCGCCGCGCTTCAGGATCTGTTCCAGCGCCGGGATCATGGCCTCGCCGCCATCGAGGCCGAAGCGCTTGGTGCCGGTATACTTCTTGTTGAGGAAATTCTCGAAGACCTCGGCCGCGGTCAGTCGCTCGAGAATGGCGCGCTTGCCGTTGACCGTGAACTCGGTCCGGTTGCCGATGGACTCGATACGCTCTTGGATCCAGGCCTTTTGGTCCGGGTCCTGGATGTGCATGAACTCGACGCCGATGTGGCCGCAGTAGGTCTCGCGGCAGATCGCCACGATCTCGCGCAGCGTCGCCGTCTCCAGGCCCAGAACCTTGTTGATGAAGATCGGCCGGTCCATATCGGCCTCGGTAAATCCATAGGTCATGGGATCGAGCTCGGGGTGAGGTTCGATCTTCTTCAGGCCCAAAGGATCGAGGTCGGCCTCCAGGTGGCCGCGCACGCGGTAGGCGCGGATCATCATGAGCGCGCGGATGGAATCGAGCGTTGCCGCCCGCACATCCGCGGCGGTCAGGTCGGCGCCGCCGGCAACCCCTTGCGCGACCGCCGCCGCGCCATTGCCGGATAGCGCACTTGGCGCGCCCCCGTCCAATCCCGCGAGCACGGTCGTGGCTTCGGTGTCCAAATCGGAAAAGAAACTCACCCACTCAGGCTCGAGCGAGGAAGGTGAACTCTTGAAGCGACGGTAAAGGGCCGCGAGGGTCGCGGCGCCGGCTCCCGAAAGAAGCTTTTCTTCTTTTGCCATATTCTCTCTCGGCCCGGCCGAAGGCGTCGCGCCGGACCGCCTCCTCAATTTTCGGTGAGCGGAGCGACTGTCAATCCGGTCGTCCAATCGCCTCCAGCATGCCTTCGCCGAGGCCGGCCGGGGATTCGGCAACGACGAAACCGGCCGATTTCAGCGCTTCGATCTTGTCTTCTGCACCGCCCTTGCCGCCAGCGATGATCGCACCGGCATGGCCCATGCGTCGTCCGGGCGGGGCGGTGCGCCCGGCAATGAAGCCGCAGATCGGCTTCTTGGTCTTCGCGCGGTGATAGAACTCGGCCGCTTCCTCCTCGGCGCTGCCGCCGATCTCACCGATCATGATGATGCCCTCGGTCTCCGGGTCGGCGAGAAACAGTTCGAGGCAATCGATGAAATTCGTGCCGTTGATCGGATCGCCGCCGATGCCGATGCAGGTCGACTGGCCCAAACCGGCCGCCGTGGTCTGTGCCACCGCCTCGTAAGTCAGGGTGCCGGAGCGAGAGACGACCCCGATCTTGCCGCGCTGATGGATGTGGCCCGGCATGATGCCGATCTTGCATTCGTCGGGGGTGATGACGCCGGGACAGTTGGGGCCGACCAGCCGGGTCGTGGCACCCTCCAGCGCCCGCTTGACCTTCAGCATGTCGAGAACCGGAATACCTTCGGTGATGCACACCACCAGCTCGATGCCGGCATCCGTCGCCTCCAAGATCGCATCGGCGGCAAAAGGCGGTGGCACATAGATCGCGGACGCATTGGCACCAGTGGCCTCGACCGCCTCGGCTACCGTATCGAAGACCGGCAAGTCGAGGTGCGTCGTGCCACCCTTGCCCGGGGTGA
>JBFELD010000409.1:0-2347 GCA_041552375.1 Kiloniellaceae bacterium
AGGTCCAGGTTGTGAGAGGAAAAGGGGATGCGGCAGTGGGGCCGCAACCTCGCCATCTCCTCGTAGGTCGCCACCGGGTCCTCCCAATTACGCAAGGACAATTCCTCGAACGCGCCGGCCAAGTACCGGGCGGTGGGTAGGGAGAAGGCATGGTTGGAATCGATTCGGATCATGACGTCTTCACCCAGGGCATCACGCAGAGCCCGGAGCAGGCGCACGTTGCGCGGTACGTCGGGGTCGGAGACCTTGCCCTCGAAATAGCTGGTGCCGAACCGCTCTTTGAGCGCGATACAGTACTCCACCACCGCGTCGATGCTGCGCTCGCCACCGCATCCATCCTTTTCCAGGCGGTAGGAGAAGTAGTCGGTGAAAGGAATATCCTTGCGGCAGGCGCCGCCTAGCAACTGATAGACGGGCCGGTTCCAGGTCTTGCCGCGCAGGTCCCAGAGCGCCATCTCGATGCCGCCGAAGGCGCCGATGGTCTCGAAATCGGTGATCGACTGCACGCCTTGCCAATAGGGCAGGCAGCGCAGCTCGCAGTCGACGATGTCGATGGGATCGAGGCCGCGCAGCGCCGGGCCCATGCGTTCGCCAATGATGGTGGCCGCGCCGGGTGACGGGGCCTCGCCGATGCCGGTGACGCCCTCGTCGGTCTCGACCTCGACGATCGTCTTGGAGAAACCCGGCAGCGCCCCATAGGACCAGATATAAGGCGCCTCGAGGGGAATGTTGACGGGCGTTGCGCGGACCTGAGTGATTTTCATCGCAAGAGCTTTCCAAGGCTGGTTCGACGGACGACACCATCGCGAGATATCGGCGCCTCTCAGCGTAGAGGACCCGAGCCCCCGCGTGAAGGTCCTCGCCTTACGGGTGGGCTAAGAGGTAATACATCGCGATGCCGAGCCGGACGTGCGGGGCCCCGTGTTGACGAGCACCCCGAAGTCCTGGCTCAATCCGTCTTACGAACCTTCAAGGAGGCAATTGCATGTACAGGGGTCGATGCATGTGTGGGGCTGTTCAGTACGAGATCCATGGTCCTATTCGCGACGTCATCGCCTGTCACTGCGAACAATGCCGGCGGGTGAGCGGTCATTTCGTCGCCGCCACGGCGGCTCATCCCGAACATCTCTCGATCACGAAGGACGAGGGGTTGGCTTGGTATGAGGGGACCGAATTCATCCGTCGTGGATTTTGCCGGAGGTGCGGATCGACTTTGTTCTTCGATCATGGTGATGACTATCCGACCGGCATCGCGGCGGGCTCTCTCGACAGCAGTGAGGGCATGAGACTGGCGGCCCACATTTGGACCGAGGAAGCGGGCGACTACTACGACTTGCCCGACGACCCTCCAAAGTTCACGAGCGCCGAGTGGCGAGAGAAAAGTGGCTGGGACCCACTTGGATGGAGCGACGGCCAGGATCACGTTCGAGGGGCGAAGAAATTCGACGAGCACTGAGCCACGTTTAGAGCGCTACGAAACCTCTCGCGCGATGAAGTCGATCTGGTCGGCGGCGAGGGACCGCTCGACCGCGGGACGCGCCTCGATCAGTGAGCAACTTGCCGCCAAATGCTTGAAATCGCGAAACGGCCGAAGCGGCTCGGGACCCACTCTGCCGCGGACGTCCACATACCACCGGGCCAGGACATACAAGTAGATGTCGCAGATCGAGTAGCGCCCTCCCACGAGGTATGGGTCTGCACTCAAGCTCCGATCAATTTGGTCCCAGTATCGGCTCAGCCAGTCCACGGCTTTATCGCGGATGTTCGGGACATCCGCCTCGCTGGTGGAAAAGCGGGCCGGGTAAAAGAACATTATGAACGCGCTTTGCAGCATCTCCGCCATATCGAACATCGCCTGATAGGCCGCCGCCCGATCGCGCGCGTCCGTTGGAAAAAGGGCCGCCTCGGGGTGGTTGTCCGCCAAATAGAGCAAAATGGCGCTGGACGGATAGACCACCGCGTCTTGCGGCCAATCGGAGCGAGCCTCCAGGAGAGAGGGAATCTTTCCGTGAGGGTTGATCGCGAGGTACCAGTCGGGTGGCGTCGGTTCGAGCTCGACTTCGATCACCTCGTAATCCGCGCCGATTTCCTCCAGAGCGATCCTCGGGATAAGAGTCGTGGACTCCGCCGTGTAGGATCGGGTGGTGTAGTAGAGCCTGTACATTGACCCGGAAACCTTCCCGTGAAGATTGCGCGACTTTCGGAGCCAATAACAAAGAAGACGTCGTGCCGCACGAAGCGCCCGCGAGAGTCAACCCGGTAGTGACCGCAGATGCATGAGACAAGGGGCTTCGTCATTGGGCTTCATATATCACTTATTCGTGATATGCTAATCTTCGCAAAAACA
>JBFELD010000410.1:0-2325 GCA_041552375.1 Kiloniellaceae bacterium
AATCTGTTGTCCGCAAGGGCGTGCTGGTTCGAGTCCGGCCTGGGGCACCATTTCCTGATCATGGCGCTTGGGTGACAGGTCGTCAGATGCAGCTCTTCCCATACCGCCTCGCGGCTTTGCTGCTCCTCGCGCTTGTCCTGCCGGCGCTCGCTCTGGCGCAAGAGCCGGCCTCCCCGCCGCAGGAGGTGATGGAGGCGATCGCCGGGTCGCCCGTGCCAAAGCCGGAACAGGTCATCGTCGGCACCTATGTCAACGACATCCAGCAGCTCGACTTCAAGACCAACAACTACGTCATCGATCTCTATGTCTGGTTCCGCTGGCGGTCGCCGGATATCGACCCGTCGAAGTCGATGGAGTTCATGAACCGCTATGCCTCAGACGACAACCGGCGCGACGTGCTGACGCGAAACGTTTCACTCCGATCTCCAAAAGACGCAGAGCTTGCAGCACATTTTCGGATATTCTGAACTATCTCGGACATGGACCGTTTGAGGGGCCCAATGCAGAATCTCATCTCCGCCTTCCCGGCGCTCTGCTACGCTGCGGCGGTGGCTTTCGGATTTCTTGAGGTGCATCAGCCCTTTGGCAGCGCGGCGCTCAGCCCGCTCCTGCAATGGATGCTGTCGCTCGGGCTTGGGCTTCCGAGCCTATGGGCGGCGCTGTCGCACGCGGCCTTCTCCGAGCGGGTCGCCCAGTCCATCGGCTGGGCGCAGAGCCCATTTCAGAAAGAGATCGCGGGCGCCAATCTTGGGATCGGCCTAGGCGCCATCGCCGCGTCGCTATTGGGGCCGGAGGCCGCATGGGCGATGACCATCATGGCGGCGGGCTTCCTCTGGAGCGCGGCCGGCGTTCACGTCGCCGACATGGTGCGGCGGAAGAACTTCGCCATCAACAACGCGGGCCCCATCTTCTGGTGGGACATCCTCACCCCGCCTGACGCTGTTTATCGCCCTTCTGCTTCGCGCTGGCTGAGCGAATCCTGATAGTGGATCGCGAGCCAGACGGTGGGCGGCCTGCTTTGCGTCCAGGTCACGCGATGGCGGCAATGCGCCGGCAATAGCAGCCAATCGCCGGCCTCGAGCGCCCAGTCCTCGTCCTCGCCCTCGATACGCAAGCGCGCGGCACCGGACACCAGGACCACGAACTCGTCCCAGCGCTGATCGTACCACTCGCCCTCCGGGGTCACCTGGCCCGTGGAGACGATGCGCTCCAGCCGCAGGCCGGGACTTTCCATCAGGAAGTCGATCTGCTCGTCATTTTGCGGCTCGTCCGGCAGGCCGTCCCGCAAGCTTCCCGCCTTCACCGCGCCGTCGGATCTAAGGTGCAAGTTTGGTCACCTGGTAGAACTGCTCCAGCCACTTGCCGTCCTCGCGCACCAGAACCGAGGTGATGAACACCTTGTCGGAGAACGGCTCGCCCTTGAAGGTGCCCTCGACCTTCGCGGTCAACGTCCGCATCGCGGTATCGCATTCGAGCAGGACCACTTTGGGCCCACTCAGATCGGTTTGCTCGTATTTCAGGTCCGGCAGCGAGGCGAGCACCTCGTCGACCGACTGCGGCGCGCCGTAATAGGGGGTCACGGAGAGATGGTCGGCCGTCATCAAGGCTTTGACGGCCTTGGCATCCTGCGCCTCGAAGGCCGCATCTAGCTCACCGACGGCTTTATCGATCGCCTCGATCTCGGCGACCTCGTCCCGCGAGCACGCCGCGAGGGCCACGAAAATCAACAGGGAGAGCACGGCAAAAAGTTTCGACATGTTAAGGACTCCGGTCGCCGTTGACGGTTTGTTGGCTACTATATTTCACTCTGACCTTCACGACAGCACAACAGCCCCGCGATGCCATGACGATTCCGCTCATCCACACCCGCGACCGTCCCATCACCAAGGGCCGGGCGGCCTTGCTCGTCATCGATGTGCAAAACGGAACCTGCGGGCCGAAAGAAGAAAAGACACGTCCCGAGTTCTACAAGGCGAATGCGCTGCGCGTCATTCCGAATATCGCCGCACTCATCGAGGCGTTCCGCGGGGTCGGCCTCGAAGTGATCTTCACGGTGATCGAGAATTCGACGGCCGACGGGCGCGACCGGAGCCTGGACTACAAACTTTCCAACATGGGTTTCGCGAAAGGCTCTCATGAGGCGCAGGTCGTGCCGGAACTCGCACCCGGGCCGGACGAGCTCGTTCTCCCGAAGACATCCTCATCGGTGTTCAATTCCACCAATATCGACTACCTGCTGCGCAATATCGGCATCGAGGACATCTTCGTGACCGGCTACCTCACCGACCAATGCGTCGACCACGCGGTGAAGGACGGCGCCGACCG
>JBFELD010000411.1:0-2304 GCA_041552375.1 Kiloniellaceae bacterium
GGAGCATTACAATATCGGCGTCGACGTTTGCGACAAGTGGGCGGCGCGCGCACCGGACCGCGAGGCGCTGATCCACCTGCGCGCCGATGGTGGCGTCGAGCGTTATAGTTTCAAGGATATCAGCCGCCTGTCCAACCGTCTTGCCAACGCGCTATCGGCTCAGGGCGTCACCGCCGGCGCGCGGGTCGGCATCCTGCTGCCGCAAGCGCCGGAGACAGCCGTCGCCCATGTCGCCGTCTACAAGCTGGGCGCCATCGCGGTGCCGCTCTTTGCTCTATTCGGTCCCGATGCGCTCTGCTTCCGTCTGAGCGACTCGGGCGCCGCGGCGCTGATCACCGACGCCGCGGGGGTGGAGAAGATTGCCGGCATCCGTGCCGACCTCCCGGGCTTGACCACCGTCGTATCGATCGATGGCGCGCGTGACGGCGTTCTCTCCTTCACCTCCCTGATCGAGGAGGCGCGCGATACCTTCGAGCCTCTCCACACCCGATCCGACGATCCGGCGCTGATCATCTATACCTCGGGCACGACCGGCCCGCCGAAGGGCGCGCTGCACGCCCATCGGGTGCTGCTCGGCCATCTCCCGGGCGTGGAGATGCCGCAGGAGCTTTTTCCCAAGCCGGGGGACCTCTTCTGGACGCCGGCGGACTGGGCCTGGATCGGTGGGCTGATCGACGTGCTGCTGCCGAGCTGGCACCACGGCGTGCCGGTTCTCGCCCATCGCATGGCCAAATTCGACCCGGAGGCGGCCTTTCGCCTGATGGCCGAATTCCAGGTGCGCAACGCCTTCCTGCCGCCGACGGCGCTGAAGATAATGCGCCAGGTGACAGATCCCGGATCGCGCTGGCCCTATCGCCTGCGCTCTATCGGGAGCGGCGGCGAGACCTTGGGGGCCGAGCTTCTGGACTGGGGGCGCAAAGTCTTCGGTCTGACCATCAACGAGTTCTATGGCCAAACCGAATGCAACCTGGTGCTCAGCAACTGCGCCGGGCTCATGCCGGTCGAGCCCGGCTCCATGGGCCGGCCGGTCCCCGGGCACGAAGTCGCCATCGTCGACGAGGCCGGCCAGCCCGTGACCCAAGGAGATCCAGGCGTCATCGCGGTGCGCCGGCCGGACCCGGTGATGTTCCTCGAGTACTGGCACAACCCGGACGCCACGACGGCCAAGTTCGCCGGCGATTGGCTCTTGACCGGAGATCGCGGCCGCCTCGACAGCCAAGGCTACTTCCACTTCATCGGCCGCGAGGACGACATTATTACCTCGGGCGGCTACCGCATCGGGCCGGGGGAGGTCGAGGACTGCCTGATACGCCATCCGGCGGTAGCCCTGGCCGCGGCCGTCGGCGTGCCCGACACCCTGCGCGGCGAGCGGGTCAAGGCTTTCGTGGTGCTCGAGAGCGGACATGCGCCCAGTGATGGCCTGGCCGAGGAAATCCAGGATTTCGTGCGCGCGCGCCTGGCCGCCCACGAGTATCCGCGCGAGGTGGCCTTCGTGACGTCCCTGCCCATGACCGCGACCGATAAGATCAAGCGCCGGGAGTTGCGCGAGCTCGGATAGCCCGGAGCCGCCACAGCGCCGGCTTGCGCCCGTCCCCCGGGCGCGCGTACCATCCTTCGCCAACGAGACTTTGTTAAGGGATGAGAGGGCCTTGGAAGGGAGCGTGTTCCGTCTTTTGGAACCGGATGAGCCGGCCGCGGTCGAGGTACTGCGCGCCGATGGGGCTTCGCCCCTGTTTCTCACCTGCGACCATGCTGGCCGGCGCCTACCCAAGCGGCTGGGCAATCTCGGCCTACCCGAGGAAGAGCTGAGCCGCCATATCGCCTGGGACATCGGTGCAGCGGACGTGGCCAAGGCGCTTTCCGCTCACTTCGACGCCTCACTGGTGACCCAGACTTACTCGCGGCTGGTGATCGACTGCAACCGGCCGTCCGAGGTGCCAAGCTCGATCCCCGTAATCAGCGAGGAGACCGACATCCCTGGCAATCATGGCCTCGATCCAGCGGAGATCGACGCCCGGCGCCGCGAGATCTTCGAGGTTTATCACCACGCCATCGCGAGCGCCCTGGACGACCGCGAGGCGCGAGGCCAGCCGACCGTTCTGGTCTCGGTGCACAGTTTCACTCCGATCTTCAAAGGGTTCCGGCGGCCCTGGGACATTGGCCTGCTCTATCATCGCGACAACCGCCTGGCCAGGTGGCTGGGTGATCTGCTGGACGCGGAGGAGGACCTGGTGGTCGGCGACAACGAACCCTACGCGGTCAGCGATACGACCGACTATACGATACCGGTCTACGGCGAAGGCC
>JBFELD010000412.1:0-2298 GCA_041552375.1 Kiloniellaceae bacterium
AACTAAGACCCATGCCCGACGGCCGCGATGCCCGGGCGGTGGAGGTCTTGCCACGGATCGCCGAGCTGGCGGGCGATGAGTGGGATGCCTGTGCCGGACCCGACAACCCCTTCGTCAGCCACGCCTTCCTCTCCGCGCTGGAGGAAAGCGGCTCGGTCACGGCCGAGACGGGCTGGATGCCACATCACCTGGTCGTGCGCGACGAGACCGGGCGCCTCGCCGCGGTCGCGCCTTTCTATGTGAAGAGCCATTCCTATGGCGAGTATGTTTTCGATTGGGGCTGGGCCGACGCGTACGAGCGCGCCGGCGGTCGCTACTATCCGAAGCTCCAAGGTGCGGTTCCCTTCACGCCGGTCACCGGACCGCGCCTTCTCGTTCGCCCGGACGTGGACCCCGAGGCGCACCGCCGTCTGCTGGCCGCCGCCATGGTGGAGCTGGCCAAACAGCTCGGCGTCTCCTCGATCCACGTCACCTTCTGTACCAAAGCGGAGGTCGCGACCTTCCGCGATGCCGGCTTTCTGGAGCGTCACGGCCTGCAGTATCACTGGGAGAACGACGGTTACGAGAACTTCGACGATTTCCTTGCCAGCCTGACCTCACGCAAGCGAAAGGCAATCAAGAAGGAACGCCGCCGCGTGGCCGAGGCCGGGGTCAAACTGAGGGCGCTCAGCGGCAACGACATAAAGGCCCACCATTGGGATCTCTTTGATCGCTTCTATCAGGCCAACGCCGAGCGAAAGTGGGGCATACCCTACCTAACGCGCGACTTCTGGCATCTCCTGGGTGAGCGCATGGGCACACGCGTGGTGCTGATCCTGGCCGAGCACGAGGGCCGGGCCGTGGCCGGCGCCCTTAACATTCGCGGCATCGACACGCTCTATGGCCGAAACTGGGGCTGCCTTGGTCACTTCAAGTTCCTGCACTTCGAGGCCTGCTACTATCAAGCCATCGACTACGCCATCGCCCAGGGTCTGAAGCGGGTCGAGGCCGGCGCTCAGGGCGAGCACAAGATCCAACGCGGCTATCTACCGGCCGATACCTTCTCCTGCCATTGGATCGCCGATCCCGGGTTTCGCGAGGCCATTGCCGACTACCTTGGGCGCGAGCGCCGCGCCAAGGACCACGAAGGCCTGGTGTTGCAAGAGTTCACGCCCTATCGGCGCAGAGACGGTTAGGCGTTCGGCCCCGCTTACTCGGCAAGGACAGAGGCCTTCTTGCCGCCCTTGCGCCGGCCGCGCGGGCTCGGCTTCTTGCCGCCGGTCTTGGCTGCGCCCTCGTCCGAGTAGCTGAAGTTCGGCTTGCCGTCGGCAATATCGACGCGCACCAGCCCGCCCTTGTGGAGCTTGCCGAACAGCAGCTCCTCGGCCAGGGGCTTTTTGATTCTTTCCTGAATGACCCGGGCCAATGGCCGCGCACCATAAAGAGGATCGAAGCCCTGCTTGGCCAGCCAGTCGCGCGCGGCCGCCGACAACTCGATAGAGACCGAACGGTCGGAGAGCTGAGCCTCGAGTTCCATGACGAACTTGTCGACCACCATGGCAACGACCTCGGGCGTCAAGCTCTTGAAGGGAATGATGGCGTCGAGACGATTGCGGAACTCCGGGGTGAAGAGGCGGTTGATCGCCTCCTGGTCGTCGCCCTCTCGGATATCGCGCCCGAAACCGATGGCCGCCTTGGCCATGTCGGCCGCCCCCGCATTGGTGGTCATGATCACGATGACGTTGCGGAAATCGATGGTCTTGCCGTTGTGATCGGTCAGCTTGCCGTAGTCCATGACCTGCAGCAGCACATTGAAGAGATCGGGATGGGCCTTCTCGATCTCGTCCAGGAGGAGGACGCTGTGCGGGTGCTGATCGATGGCATCGGTCAGGAGTCCGCCCTGATCGAAACCGACATAGCCGGGCGGCGCGCCGATCAGCCGCGAGACGGAATGGCGTTCCATGTACTCGGACATATCGAAGCGGTGTAGCTCGACCCCGAGCGAGCGGGCAAGCTGCCGCGCGACCTCGGTCTTACCGACGCCCGTGGGGCCGGAGAAAAGATAGTTGCCGATGGGCTTTTCCGGCTCGCGCAATCCTGCCCGGGCCAGCTTGATCGCCGCCGAGAGGGCCTCGATCGCCTCGTCCTGTCCGAAAACCATGGTCCTCAGGTCGCGCGTGAGGTTCTGGAGTGCTGCCCGATCGTCCTTGGAGACGCTCTTGGGCGGGATGCGCGCCATCTTGGCGACCACCGCCTCGACGTCCTTCACGCCGACGGTCTTCTTGCGCTTGGACGGCGGCAGCAGCATCTGCGAGGCGC
>JBFELD010000413.1:0-2293 GCA_041552375.1 Kiloniellaceae bacterium
ACCTGCCTGTTCTTCAACGACCGGATGGACGACATGCCCGCTTCCGCGACGCTCTTGAAGATGCGGTACTGCCAGGGCGACTTCGAGCACTGCGCCCGGTTCCGGGTGGAGACCAAGCTCGGCAGCACGAGCGTTCCCGGCAACTTGTATCCAGAGGATTCCGCCACCGCCGACAGGATCGCTGCGACTGGCAGGCTCAGCTCCAGCAGGGCGGTTTTTCAAAGGATCGTGGGGGACTATCCGGCACAACTGGTCCAACCGCAAGCGGCCGCCGGTCTACCCACCCAGTTGGACGATCTGATCGCCATCTCCTTGGACAACGACCCCAACGTGGTCGCCAGTGAGTTCGCCGAAAGCGCCGCCAAGGCGGATATACGCACGATCAAAGGTGAGCTCTTGCCGCGGGCCCAGCTTCGCGGCCGGTTGCTCTACGAAGACGACCTGGGCACATCCAATACCGAGCGGCAGCAGGCCGAAATCCTGGCCGAATTGACAATTCCTCTCTACCAGCAAGGCGCTGTGTCGAGCCGCACGCGCGAGGCCCGTCAGACCGCCACGCAGCGTCGTATCGAGGTCGACGAGGCCCGCGCCCAGGCGCGTGAAGACTCGATCGAGGCCTGGGAGGCCTTGGTAACGGCACGGGCCCAGATCGAGTCCTTCAAGTCGGAGGTGAGCACGGCGCAGATCGCGCTCGAAGGGGTCCGGCAGGAAAACGAGGTCGGGGAGCGAACCGTCCTGGACGTGCTCGATGCCGAGCAAGAGTTGCTCGACGCCCAGGTGAATCTCGTGACGGCCAGGCGCGACGAGCTTGTCGCCAGCTTCGCCACCCTCCGCGCCGAAGGGCGGTTCACGGCCGAAGACTTGGCGCTCGATGTCGATCTATACGATCCTGCCGCGAATTACCGCCGCGTGAGGGACAAATGGTTCGGTGTGGATATCGACGACTGACCATCTGCCGAGAGGCAAGACTGGGTGCTTTTCGTAGCGGCCTTATCGCTATATTGTTTGGGTCGACCTCTGCCGGATTTCAACCTTGCGATGAGGAAGTGCCCGGCATCGTCTTCATAACGGATTTGGACACCGAAAGATGAGTGACCCGGAGAGCCAAGGCGAGCCGTCCATGGAAGAGATCCTCGCCTCCATTCGTCGGATTATTTCCGACGAGGAGGAAGAGGGCGGCGCGGGCGGTGACGGCGTCACGGCGGCAAGCGATGATGCGGACCCCATCGAGCTTACCCAGGAGCTGAAGGAAGATGGCTCCGTCGTCGACCTCAGCGCCGCGGAACCAAATCAGGAAGAAGATCGAGGTGAGGCGGACCCAAGCTTGGAAACGGCATCGGAAAAAATGGCAGACGACAAAAAAGCACAAGGGCAAAGTGGTAAGTCGGGCGAGGACATAGAACTGGTGGAAAGCGACGAGGTCGAGGAAGCCGAAGCCCCCGCGCCGGAGGAAGAGGCGGACGACGAGGGCCTGCTTTCGGACAGCGCGGCCTCGGCGGCGATGGCCAGTATGTCGGAGGTCGTGGCCGCGGCGAAAACGACCACCGCGCCTCCCTCGATCGGCGACGGACGAACGCTTGAGGACCTGGCGCGAGAGATGATCGCGCCGGAGCTCAAAACGTGGCTGGACCAAAACCTGGCGCCGCTGGTGGAGCGCGTGGTACGTGAGGAGATCAAGAAAATGGTTCGGCGCGTCGAAGATCGCTAGCCCCGTATCCCAGACCCGGGCACGGTGATCCGGGAGGGACTCCCAACATTGAGGCTTTCGGGACAAGCCTTCCGAACGGAGGATGTACCAGCAATGCTGGAAAAGACCTATCGGCCCCCCGAGGTCGAGTCCAAGCACTATAGAAGATGGGAAGAGGCCGGCGCCTTCGCCGCCAATCCCAACTCGGACCGGCGGCCCTACACGATCATGATGCCGCCACCGAACGTCACCGGCAGCCTGCATATCGGCCATGCCCTGACCTTCACTGTCCAGGACATCCTGATCCGCTTTCATCGCATGGCGGCACGCGATGCCCTCTGGCAACCCGGCACCGATCATGCCGGCATTGCGACGCAGATGGTGGTGGAGCGTCAACTCGCCGAACAGGGTCTCAGCCGCCGTCAGCTCGGCCGGGAAAAGTTTCTCGAGCGGGTTTGGGGCTGGAAGGAGCAATCCGGCGGCACCATCACCAAGCAGCTTCGGCACTTGGGCGCATCGGCCGACTGGCCGCGCGAACGCTTCACTATGGACGAGGGCCTCTCCCATGCCGTGCGCAAGGTCTTCGTCGAACTCTACCGACAGGGC
>JBFELD010000414.1:0-2238 GCA_041552375.1 Kiloniellaceae bacterium
CCGTATGCCGCCGATGCTGGCAAGGGCTTTTCGTGTCATCGGCCGCTAAGCGGGAGGCTGCCGCTCAGCAGCCAAATGGAACAAACAGTCGCCGCGCCGGGTGAGCGCGGGAACCCGCTGACAGATCACGAGACCCGCGGCGCCAAAGGCGACCGGGGTCGGCGCCCAGCCCGGCGTCTCCGGATGGTGCAGCAGGGCGGCGGGCTGACCCGCCTCGACCGTATCCCCCAGCCCGGCGAGGGGCTCGAATAAGCCCGGCTCCGATGCGTAGACATAGTGTTCCGGTCGGATCTCGAAATACCGTGTCGGGACGGCTTCGGCCTCGGCAACCAGGGAACCACGGTAAACACCGATCTCGGCCAATGCCCGCCGGAGACCGCGCTCTGCCAGGGCGAGATAGGCCGGCGTTACGCGGCCAGCACCGCCGATCTCCGTCGTCAGGGAGATCGCACCCCGCCGCGCCGCCGCGGAGGAGGAGTATGACGCCTCCATATCGCGGTCGAACAGCAAGGCATGGGGGAGCCCAAAAGCGTCCAGCAACGCCCGCCGCCGCGCGTTGTCGGGGTCGCTATCCTCCCAGGGCATCAGCATGGACGGCAGATAATCGAGTGACGAGCCGCCGGAATGAAGGTCGATCAGATAGTCGGCCCCCTCCAACAAAACGCTCTCGATATGGTGGGCGATGACCTGCGTCGGGGCATCACCCACACGGCCCGTAAAGCTTCGATTGAGGTTACCGTCATCCAGCGGCGACGTGCGCAGGCCCGCCTCGGCCGCCGGAAAGTTGGCCATCGGCAGGATGACGACTTGGCCTTCGAGGTCGCTCGGGTCCAAATCGCGGATCAATTTGGAGAGAATCACCTGGCCCTCGTACTCGTCGCCGTGATTGCCGGCCATCAACACGACGCGGGGGCCCTCGCCGTTGCGGATCGAGGCTATGGGGATCGGGATCCAACCATAGGCCGAGCGATGGACGGAGTGGGGCAGGCGCAGATAGCCGAACTGCTTGCCCTCGGCCGAGACATCGACCTCGCTGTCGATCGGGCTTCGTGACATCGCTTCCTATCCCCTTTTTATCATTCCGGCGCAATTTGACCTTGTCCGCACCGCCTTGTCGAGGGGTCGTGACGCATCCGCCCATGCCGTGCATTATGGCCGTTAGTCCTATGCCGCCAGGGAGTGAACCACAATGATCGTCGAGCAGATCTGGACCGCCAACGCCTACCGGAACTTCAACTACCTGATCGCCTGTCCGGAAACCGGCGAGGCGCTCGCCATCGATCCGCTGGATCACGAAAAGTGCCTCGCGCGGGCCAAGGCACAGGGCTGGGAGGTCAGACAGATTCTTAACACGCATGAGCATGGCGACCACATTGGTGGCAACAAGGCCATGGTCCGTGCCACCGGCGCGAAGGTGCTTGCCCATTATGGCGCCAAGGATAAGATCCCGGGTCAGGACGTGGGCCTGAAAGCCGGCGACGTGGTGAAAGTCGGCAAGACGGTCGCGCTGGAAGCCCTCGATACGCCCGGGCACACCATGAGCCATGTCTGCCTGCTCTCCCACACCGATCAACCGGCGCTCTTCTGCGGCGATACACTCTTCAACGCGGGTGCGGGCAACTGCCACAACGGCGGCCATCCTAAAGAGCTTTACGACACTTTCGCCGGACAGCTCGCGCGGCTCGACGATGAGACCTTGATCTATCCCGGCCACGACTACATCGCCAACAACCTGCGCTTCACGCTTGACCGCGAGCCCGACAACGACAGGGCGGAAGCTCTTTTGGCCGAGGTCGGCAATCAAGACCCTGACAACGCACTCGTTTCCACGCTCGGCCTGGAGAAGGAGATCAACACCTTTTTCCGCCTGCATAGCCCCAGCGTCATCGCCAAGCTGCGCGAGACCTTTCCCGACCTGCCCGACGAGCCCGACGCCAAGGCCGTGTTCTTGAAGCTGCGCGAGCTAAGGAACCGATGGTAGAGAATAATCGGGAGCCGGCCACGGCCCGGGCCCGCTTTCGGATCGGCCAGCCGGTGCATCATCGCTTATTCGACTATCGCGGCGTCATCTTCGATGTCGACCCCACGTTTCAGGCCTCCGAGGACTGGTACGAGGCCATGGCACGCTCACGTCCGCCCAAAGACAAGCCCTGGTACCACCTGCTGGTCCACAATAGTGATCACACGACCTATGTCGCGGAGCGAAATCTCGAGCCCGACCTAAGCGGCGCACCCATC
>JBFELD010000415.1:0-2067 GCA_041552375.1 Kiloniellaceae bacterium
CTCATAACACCAAACTCCGAAGTTGCAATATTTCGCTTGCTGCTTGGGGTCCCTAGAGGTGCTCCACTAACTTTTTTTGCCCTCGGGAGGCTAAAGGAACGGAACTACGATGCGCAGCTTTTGCGGCCCTACTCGGTAGGTGGCGCCGTCAGGCAAATCGATGTCGAGCGTGAAGGCCTGAAGAGTAACCCATCAGAACCAGAACAACAGCACGTCGGAATGATAACCCTTGTATGAATTCAGCCGCGTATATGTTTCAATCAAAAGATGTTTCAAGTGAGCCGAAGCCCTTGCTTGAATGATCTAGATAAACAGGGGGATCACATGCACGGAATCGTAAGAAGCTATTCTGGCCCGGGAGCCGCGGAGCTTTTCGGCCTTCTCGATGACCGCAAGGAAGAGGTTGAAAGCCTCATTCGCGGTGTCTCTGGATTTGTCGCCTACACGTTGATCCGCACCGACGACGGCGGCATCACCGTGACCATTTGCCAAGACAAGGCCGGCACGGACGAAAGCCTGCAAGTTGCACGAGACTGGATAGAAAAAAATGCCTCGGGCTTGGGCGCGCCTTCTCCTGCCGTGTCCGAAGGGCCGGTCGTGCTGCAGTTGAGTTAAGGCCTTACCCGACCCTATAGGCTCACCGCGAGCGTGCCTCATTGGGGTCATGGTGGGTGCTGAAAGTCGGAAAAAGTGGTTGCCGGCGCCGGCAAATCTCGTTCGCGCGGATCAATAGACCTCGACCTTGGGTGATGCGCGGTCGGAAGCGGCGCCGCGCACCATGCCTTCGGTATTGTAGGGCATGACGACATTGCCATCCCGATCCACGGCGATTACTCCTCCCCGCAGGCCCTTTCCGGGCAACTCGCGCTTTATGAGGCCGGTCGCCGCTTCCTCCAGGGAGAGGCCTTTGTACTTCATGGCCGCGGTGATGGCGTAGGCAACCACATGGCGCATGAAAAGCTCGCCGTGTCCGGTCGCCGAGATGGCGGCCGTCGCGTTATCCGCGTAAGTGCCAGCGCCGATGATCGGAGAGTCGCCGACCCGGCCCGGGGTCTTGGACCCGAACCCGCCGGTCGAGGTCCCCGCCGCCAGATCGCCACAACGGTCCCGGACGACCGCGCCCACGGTGCCACCATCATGAAGGGCGCCGAGGTCCGGCATAGCACGCAGCGTCATGGGCCCTTCGACCTTCCCGCTTCGCTGTTCCTTGCCCATCGCCGTAAGTGAGCCATCCGGGTTCAGGCGGTAGGTAACGACGTAGGGCAGGTCGCTCAGGTCGCTCGGTTCGGTGACCTGCAGGCCCTCGTCCACGAACACGGCGGTGAGGCGGCGATAGAGGCCCTCTCCATTCTGAAGAAATGGTGCCGGGCCAAGGGCATAGATGACCTTCGCACCGTCAGCCTCGATCTCCTCGACCACCAGGACGTGGTTCAAATAGCCCAGCCAGACGCCCGCCCAAGCACCCAGGAACGCCGCCCTGTCCGGCGTGATGCCATCATCGGCCGGTGTGATGACAATGTCGTCCGGCAAGGGAACATCGCCGAAGTTCCACCCGCCGTGGAGGAAGTAAGCGCGATCCGCGACAGCTCCGCCATTCTCGTCAACGAAGCGGTCGGCATCCGGCCCCACCATCATGACATGGGCAGAGCGATCCATCACCAGCCTGGCCGCCGAGATCGGGTTACGGATAGCCTTGACCGCAGCCACCGCACCTGCCTTCAGCAATCGGCCTTCCATGATCGAAGCGTCCATCTCGACCACACCGGCTTGATTGGCGATGGACCCTTTGCCCGCGTTGAAAAGGCCGGAGCTTTCCAGGCCCGCGATTACCGCTTCGACGACATCGACCGCCCGCGCGCCGGAGGCAAGAGCCGCACGCGCATCGGCTAGAACCTGTTGCAGGAATGCCACCTGCGGTTCGTGGTGGCCTCGCCAGAAGACCGCACCGCCGTGCGCGCCGATGGCGAAGGTCTCATCCGATTTGCAAAGCCCTCTCTTCACCTCGGCGAGAGGGCTCTGCGTTTCGCCGGCCAGTGCCTGCGTCGGTGCCGTGCTCCCGTATCCCCC
>JBFELD010000416.1:0-2017 GCA_041552375.1 Kiloniellaceae bacterium
CCAACAAGACCAGAACCCCTCGAAGCACCATCGTTCGCACACACACCAAATGGAAATAACTCCAAACCAAAGTTATGAGGCTTGGTCTTTTTTTCAAGTCGTCTCTTATAAAAATATGATTAATAATTGAAAACAATGGAAAATAACAATCTAATGTTGAAAAGCGTCTCGATTGACCAAGAAGGTTTGAGATGTCATGACACCGAACCGAGACCAGGCTCGCTCCCTCTCCGAGCGAGAGATCCGCGATCGCCTGCGCCACCATCTGAACGCGCTCGCCGTGGAGATCGGTCCGCGGCCGGCGCTGGTCGGCCATGGACTGCTCGAGGCCGAACGCTACATCCGAGCCGCCTTCACCGATGCGGGCCTGGCTGTCGAGGACCAGGCATATGAGTACTTCGACCGCCGGGTCGCCAATCTCATCGCCACGCCGGCGAACAGCGGACCGGGGCCGAGCTATCTGATCGGCGCCCATTACGACAGCGTCCCCGGCACACCCGGGGCCGATGACAACGCGAGCGCGGTCGCGGTGATGCTGACGCTCGCCGAACGCCTGGGCCGGCCACCGGTGCCGCTTCGTTTCGCCGCCTTCACGCTGGAGGAGCCGCCGGCCTTCATGACCCGCGATCAAGGCAGCCGCGTGTTCGTCCGCCGCGCCAAACGGCACGGCCCGCCTGTCAAGGGGGCCATCGTGCTCGAGATGGTCGGCTACACGGCCGCCCGGCAAGACTATCCCTTTTTCTTGAGGTGGGCCGGCTACCCGGCGCGCGGCGACTTTATCGGTGTGATCGCCAACTGGCGCTCCCGGCCACTGGCCCGCGCCGTCGCCCGCGGCCTGAAGCGCAATGAGGAGCTACCCGTGGAGACCTTATCGGTGCCGCTCAACGGCTGGCCACTTCCGGCGACGCGGCTGTCCGATCACGCTTCCTTCTGGGACGCGGGCTGGCCGGCGCTGATGATCACCGACACCGCATTCATGCGCAACCCGCACTATCATCGCGCCAGCGACCGGATCGAAACCCTGGACTTCGACTTCATGACCGAGTTGGTCAAGGGCTTGGAGTTCGCGGTGGAGGAATTGGCGCGCCTCGAAGAACTATATGACAGGCGCGGGAAGACTGGTAAGTTATGAGTATCGGAAGCGGAGCGGACGGTCGATCTTCACGGGACTTGGGGACTGTCCGAAGCAACAGACGTGCTAGTCGCGATGGCCATGCGAGTCGGACCATCGCTCATCAGTTACGGGGCAAAAAATGGTGGATGTGCAAGAGATCCGTAAGTTTCTCGACCATCGGCGGCAGGAGCTGACGACCAAGGTGCGTGAAATCCAGCACGACTTACGGGAGCCCGGAAATCCCGATTTCGAGGAACGGGCCAGCGAGCGAGAAGAGGACGAGGTTCTCGAAGGACTGGAGAATTCTCACCTCAAGGAGATCGAGCAGATAGATGCCGCCATCTCGCGCATCGACGACGGCAACTATGGCGAATGCATGTCCTGTGGCGAGCCGATCGGCGAAGGCCGCCTGAACAGCCTTCCCTACGCGCTGCAATGCATCACCTGCGCCTCGAAGAACGAATGACCCCTCACCGCCCGCCTCGCGCGACGGTCAGCGCCAGCGGCGGGCGAACCATCAAGTGAGGCCCGCGATGCGACAGGTCACGGTCGTCGGCGGCGGTATCGTCGGGGCCTCGCTCGCCTATCACCTGGCCGAGGCCGGCGCGCGAGTGACGCTCATCGAGAGATCCTTGGACCCGCCCGCAGCCACGGCCGCATCCTTCGCCTGGATCAACGCCTCTCACGGCAATCCGCGCCCCTACTACGATCTGCGCTTGCAGAGCATGCTCGAATGGCGCCGGCTCGAAGAGGTTCTGGGCGATACCTTGGCCTTGACCTGGGGTGGCAGCATCGAGTGGCACGCCACACCAGCCACCTTGCGCGCCGCCGTCGAAGAGCATGCCGCGTGGGGCTATCCGCTGCGTCTGATCGACCGAGCGGCGATCGAGGACCTGGAGCCCG
>JBFELD010000417.1:0-2006 GCA_041552375.1 Kiloniellaceae bacterium
GAGCACCAGGACGATGATGGTGAGGAAGGGGATGATTTTGGGGAGGATGTTGAACTTCTCCCGCCAGGAATAGATGGTGTCGCCGATACGGAAGCGAAAGCCCATGCGATGGGCGTAGAACAGGGACCAGGCCATGAACAGCACGGTCAGCATCAGTCCGGGCAGCAGGCCGGCGATGAACAGCCGCCCGATCGAGGTCTCGGTGGCGATGCCGTAGACGATCATCGTGATCGACGGCGGTATGAGAATGCCGAGCGTGCCTCCCGCGGCGATCGCTCCGGTCGCAAGGCCGTCCGGATAGCCGCGCTTTCGCATCTCGGGGATGCCCATCTTGCCGATCGCGGCGCAGGTCGCCGGCGAGGAGCCGGAGAGGGCGGCGAAGATCGAACAGGCACCGATGTTGGATATGATCAGGCCGCCGGGCACCCGGTTGAGCCAGCGGTCCAGAGCCTCGTACAAGTCACGCCCGGCGGGTGACGCGGCCACGGCGGCGCCCATGACGATGAACATCGGAATTGACAGCAGCGTGAATTCGGCGAGCCCGGCGAAGAAGTTCTCCGCCAGACTGGAGATCGCCAGAAGCCCATTGGCCAGGACCAAGAACCCGATCGCGGTGATAGCCAGGGTAAAGGCGACGGGCACGCCAATGATGAGAAGGACGAAGACGGTCAGTCCGATGAAGAGGCTCGTGGAACCGGGGTCCATGCGCCGTCTCTGCCTTAGTGGGACCGGTGGCCGAGAACAGCGTCACCCTTGGCGGCCTGCACCATCAAGGCCAGCCCTTGCAGAGCCAAGAGCGCGAACCCGACGGGCATCGAAAGAAAGGGGATCCAAAGTGGGAATTCATAGATCGACTCACTCGTCCAACTCCCGACATAGGCCTGCCACGTCACCTCGGCCCCCTTCCAGGTCATGATCAGAGCGAAGGCCACGACCACGATATCCGACGCGATCATCATCGCGCGGCGCCCGCTCGGTGCGACGTTTTCGGTGACGATGCCGACCGCGACGTGACCGCGCTCTTTCAAGACCCAAGCGCTGCCCAATAGGACCGAGGCCACGAGTGAAAAGGTGACGACCTCGGTCTGCCACGCCGTCGAGCCGACCAGCACATAACGGATGAAAACCATCTGGCAGACCAGAATGATGGCCACACCGATCAATGCGGCCGCCGCCATGGCCGCCAGGGCGGATAGTCTGTCGATCAGCTTGATCATGGAAACCGCGCTTGAGATCTAGGCGAGCGCGGGGCCACGGCCTATCGCCGACCCCGCGCACGACGAGCCCGGGCCAGGCGCTACTCCACGGCGAGCGCCTTACCTATCAGCGCATCACCGCCTTTCACCTTTTCGGAGAAGGCCTTGTAAGAGGTTTCCTGTGCAATGGTGCGCCAAGCGTCCGCTTGCTCGGCCGTCATCTTGACGATCTCCACGCCAGCGCCCGCGAAGGCCTCTTCCATCTTCGTATCAAGCCCGGCCGCTTGTTCAGCGAACCAGTCCTCGGCGACCTGCCCGGCGGCCATGACCGCGGCCTGCTGGTCGGCGTTCAATTTGGCGAAGGAGGCCTTCGACATCAGGATCGGCTCGTACATGAACCATAAGGCGTGATCGCCGGGGATCGTCAAACACTTGACCTGCTCGTAGATGCGGTAGGAGACGAAGGAGCCCGAGGAGGTATTCGCGCCGTCCAGCACCCCCTGTTGAAGGGCCGTGTAGATCTCGGATGAGGGCATCGACTGGATCGAAGCGCCGGCGCCCTCGAGCATGCGGTTGAAGGCTTTGCCGGCCGCGCGGAAGACCTGGCCCTTGACATCTTCCGGGTCCAGCACGCAGCTCTTTTTGGAGGCAAACCCGCCCGCCAACCAAGCATCGGAGATGACCATGACACCAGCGTCATCAATTATTGCTTTGATTTCGTTCATGAAATCGGAATCATTCAGGCGCAGGGCATGGTCATGATTCTTCACCAGGCCGGGCATCAGGGTCGCGTCGAACTCCGGGTGCCGA
>JBFELD010000418.1:0-1804 GCA_041552375.1 Kiloniellaceae bacterium
CCAAGAATGTCGGGGAGGGTAGCGGGCTCGGGCTCTCCATGGTCTATGGCTTCGCAAAGCAGTCGGGCGGCGCCGTATGGATCGAAAGCGCGCCGGGGCAAGGGACCACCATCTCGCTTTACTTGGCGCGTGACGAGAGCGAAGCGCGGCACGATGTCTCGCCGCGCCGGGAAGAAAACTTACCCCGGGCGCGTGGCGAGGCGCTGCTGGTGGTGGAGGACAACGCGGAGCTGCGCGCCCTGACGACGAAGATGCTGCGCGAGTTGGGGTACGGTGTCCTGGCGTGTGCGGACGCTGCCGAGGCGACCCGGCTCCTGAAAGCGGAGCCGTCGATCCGGCTTCTTCTGACCGACATCGTGCTGAGCGGCGAGAAAAGCGGTCTGGACCTTGCGCGAGAGGCGATGTCGGCCGATGACGGTCTGGCCGTGCTTTACATGTCGGGTTACGCCGACCGCTCCCATCGCAAGCTGCTGGAGGGTGGGTGTTTGCTGCAAAAGCCCTTCCGTAAAGCCGATCTCGCCCGGATCGTGCGCCGGACGCTGGACGATCGGACCGGATCATCCTCCCCCGAATTACACGCGTAGCGGTAATTTATCACCTCCTTTGGCAATCTCAGGGGCGGCTGCGTGATATCCACCGGTGAGCATCCCGTGTCTTCCGCCGGGATCTTATCGTCGTGGCCTCGACGCTTTTACTCTGCCCCGAGCGCTTGGGGCCGCGCGGCACTGAGGGTACACTGGTCCCGCATCGCAAGGTGACGGCTTGGAGAGGGAAAGGATGTCGAGGGCAGGTCATGGCGAGGGCACGCGCGAAACGCTCGGGCCCTTCGACTATCTGATCGTCGGTGCCGGGTCGGCCGGCTGCGTGCTGGCCAACCGCCTGTCGGAGGATCCGGCCGTGCGTGTGCTGCTGCTGGAGGCCGGCGGCGATGACGATTGGATCTGGTTTCACGTTCCGGTCGGTTATCTCTACGCCATGGGCAATCCCCGGGCCGATTGGTGCTTTCGCACGGTCGAGGAGCCAGGCCTGGGCGGGCGCTCACTCGCCTATCCGCGCGGCAAGGTGCTGGGCGGATGCTCGGCGATCAACGGCATGATCTATATGCGCGGTCAGGCGCGCGACTATGATCACTGGCGCCAACTCGGTAATCCCGGTTGGGGCTGGGAGGACGTTTTGCCCTACTTCAAGCGCTCGGAGGACCAGGCGCGCGGTGCCGACGAAGTACATGGTGCGGGCGGCGAGTGGCGGGTCGAGGAGATGCGCCTGACCTGGGAGGTGCTGGACGTATTCCAGGACGCGGCCGCCGAGATGGGGATTGCCAAGACCGACGATTTCAACCGTGGCGACAATGAAGGCTGCGGCTATTTTCAGGTCAACCAGAAGACCGGTGTGCGCTGGACGACGGCGAAAGGCTTCCTGCGACCAGCGATGGGTCGTTCGAACCTGACCGTCCTGACCCATGCCCATGCCGAGCGCCTCGTCCTCGACGGGCGCCAGGTCGTTGGCCTGGACTTCGATCAAGGCGGAGTGGGCAAACGAGCGCAGGTCGATGGTGAGGTCCTGCTTGCCGCCGGCGCCATCGGCTCGCCGCAGCTCCTTCAGCTTTCGGGCCTCGGCCCGGCCGAGTTGTTACGCGGGCTCGGTTTAGAGGTCCGTGGCGACCTCCCCGGCGTGGGCGGGAACCTGCAGGACCATCTCCAGGTCCGGCCGGTTTACAAGATCCAGGGCTTGAAGACCCTGAACCAGATGTCGCGAAACCCTCTCAACAAGGGCCTGATGGCCCTCGATTACATCTTGCGAAAAC
>JBFELD010000419.1:0-1751 GCA_041552375.1 Kiloniellaceae bacterium
ACAGTCGCCTTGGCAACCTCGTCGGCGATGATCTGCACCATTTCGTGCCGAACATCTTTGGTGTTCCACTGGTGCGAGGCACGCAGCTCCATATCCTGGGCATTCGCGGTTGCGCACCATGCGGTGGTGAAGGCGAGCGCCGCGGCGATCGAGCGAATTTTCATGAGTTTCTCCCTGTTATAGCTCTACTTTTGGTTGGTACGGAACAATCAGCAATTCCGGCTCCGAGGTCAATGGCCTAGTCCGGCCTGCATAGGGGAGGGAGCGCGGCGGTGGGCTCGCCGGCGACAGAATCTCTCGGGGCCTCTAACAGGTAACAATATCTCTTACGAGCGGAACTTGGGGTTGTCCGTCATCTTGATCGCGAAGTTGGCGAGGGCGTGCGCCAGGATCGGGGGAGCGAGCACCAAAATCGCTGCCATAATCGGGTCCAACTCCCACCAGCCCCGCTCATGTGCCAAAGCGGCCCCATAGAAAGCCCAGGCGACGGAACCGGCAACCCAGAGGACGAAAAGGACATGCGCGAGACGTATCGGAGGATCACCTTGTTCTCGACCCGGCAAAATTTCGCGGCCGTGCCGGAATTTTCTCCGTGCCGGGTGTTTTGCCATCGTCTTTGAACCTTCATTGTGCTTGCAGGACTAGACCGGCTTCGCGTAAGCCTTCGCACGGGCGGTGCGGCCCGTGGCGTCCAGAATTCGGCACCCAATATGCCACCTTGCAGTTTTGCACATGACTTATGTCATCGATCCTAGCTACGAGGCATGATGTGATCGTTACAGTTAGGTTGCAGATCCATGACAATCGACGGTGGAGGGCGAATCCCACCAGATGAGTGACATTCAAGAGTTCGAACTGGTCGCCCTTGACCAGGTGCAATACATCAAGGGCGTAGCCTTTCCCGCTGACCTGAAGTATCGCCAGTTGCTTGTCACCGGACCACCGGGCTGCGGCAAGAGCCGGCTGATCAGGAAGATCGGGGGGTGGCCCGAGGAAGGTTATATCGATCTCACTCTCAGCAACTGGTGGCGTGCGCAGTCGCTGACCTTTCGACCGCGGGAGGTACATCTGGGATTTCCTTTCTCCGGGCATAAGGAGGCTTTGGCCGTCTTCGACAAAGAGTGGCTGGACGCGCCGGATCCCCTCGAGCTGGATCTTGATCGCATCCATCTGCCGCCGCCCAAAACCCATTTTTTGTCGACGGATTGGCGTCGGCGGTATGTTTTCGAGTTCCTGCTGCCTCCGGCAGAAGAGATCTTCGAATGGCGAGCCAAACGCGCGCGCCGCCGCTCGCATCCCGTGGACGCCGGCGTCAATCTCGAACAAGTGCGAGAGCAGATCGCCGTTTATCGAGAAGCAGCCCTATACTTCCACCGTTCCGGCATCTTGACCTATATCAGGGACGGTATCGAGGGGATGCCTAAAACTCTCGAAACGCCGGCCCGGCAAGCGTGTTGAGGCGCAAAGAACCGAACTTGTGGCGGGGAGAGCGATGCTAAAGACACTTCGCGATCTCATGGGTGTGGACGACCGAGCGGTCGACGTTCGGCTATCACCAGAGCCACAGCCTATCACTGGGTCGGTCCGGGTCTTGTCGTCGGGAAGAGCAATTGAGCTTGTCCTTGGCGAGAAGAGGTTGCGCCTTTATCCCGACCTTCCGGTTGGGCCCGGCAGCGATCTCGGACGCAAGGACTGGATCCTTGTGGATCCGGAGCGTTTCGTCACTGGTATTGCCGGTTTCATGCGGGTGG
>JBFELD010000420.1:0-1627 GCA_041552375.1 Kiloniellaceae bacterium
CAGGGCATGTTGCTGTTCTTCCTCTTGGCGAGCGACGTGCTGATCCGCTATCGGCTGCGTCTCGGCCGGCGGGTCGAGGCCGGATAGGAGCGGCGCGATGGAGTGGGTAGTCCCGACGATCCTGACCGTGATCAGCGCCTCGACGCCGCTGCTGCTGGCCGCCTTGGGGGAACTGGTGACCGAAAAATCCGGCGTTCTCAACCTCGGTGTGGAGGGGATGATGCTGGCCGGCGCGATCGCCGGCTTCGCGGTGGCCATCGGCACCGGAAGCTGGATGCTAGCGGTCCTGGTTGCGGCCTTGGCCGGTGCCGCGATGGCGTTGATCTTCGCGTTTTTGACCCTGACCCTCATGGCCAACCAGGTCGCGACCGGATTGGCGCTCACCATCTTCGGCATCGGGATCTCGGCGTTGGTAGGGGCCGCGTTCGTCGGCACGCCCTATGCCGGCCTGCCGCGCTTGGATATACCGGTGTTGTCAGATCTCCCGGTGGTGGGGCCGCTGCTCTTCGCGCACGACTTTCTGATCTATCTCTCCTTCTTCATGGTCTTCGCGGTGGCCTGGTTCCTGACCCGGACCAAATCGGGCTTGATATTGCGCGCGGTCGGCGAGAACCACGAGGCGGCCCATTCGATCGGCTATCACGTCGTGCGCATCCGCTATCTGGCGGTCCTCTTCGGCGGCGTCATGGCGGGCCTGGGCGGCGGTTTTCTGTCGCTCTCCTATACGCCCATGTGGGCCGAGAACATGACCGCCGGGCGCGGCTGGATCGCGCTGGCCTTGGTCGTCTTTGCGACTTGGAAGCCGGGACGGGCGCTTCTCGGCGCCTATATATTCGGCGGCGTCACCATCCTGCAGCTCCATGCCCAGGGGATCGGCGTCGAGATCCCGTCTCAGGTCTTGTCGATGCTGCCTTATTTGGCCACCATCCTGGTCATGGTATTGATCTCGATGGACTCCTCGCGCATCCGGCAGAATGCGCCCGCCTGTCTCGGCAAGGTCTTCCATCCGGCGGCTTGAAGGTGCAGGGCCGGGTTGATGAAAAGAAGAGAAAACCATTACGTAACAGGGAGATAAAGATGATCCTCAAAGCACTACTAAAACAAGTTCCGGCGCTTGCCGTGGCTCTGGCCCTGGTGGCGGCCCCGGCCTTGGCGCAGGACAAGGTCAAGGTCGGGTTCGTCTATGTCGGGCCTGTGGGCGACCACGGTTGGACCTATCGCCACGACAAGGGCCGTCAGGCGATCGAGGCCGAGCTCGGTGACAAGGTGGAGACCTCCTTCGTCGAGAGCGTCAAGGAGGGACCGGATGCCGAGCGTGTCATCCGCCAGATGGCCTCCACCGGGCACGACCTGATCTTCACGACCTCCTTCGGGTTCATGAACCCGACGGTCAAGGTCGCCAAGCGCTTCGCCGATGTGAAGTTCGAGCATGCGACCGGCTATAAGCGCACCCCCAATGTTTCCACCTACATGGCGCGATTTTATGAGGGCCGCTACGTCGCCGGCACCATCGCCGGGCGGATGACCAAAACCGGCACCATCGGCTATATCGGGTCTTTCCCGATCCCCGAGGTGGTGCGCGGGATCAATTCCTTCACCCTTGCTCTCCGCAAGGTGCGCCCCGATG